>JBCCQC010000364.1:0-5322 GCA_039024535.1 Chloroflexota bacterium | reverse complement strand
TAGCGAGCCATGCCCTGCCCGGTGATGGTGTAAAGCTGGCGGTCACTGGAGCGGTACAGCAGCACCAGCGATACAAAACTGGCACTGCTCTGGTGTTCGCCCATTGCCAGCCGCCCGACAGAAAGCGCCGCCTCCAGCACGCGCTGGTAGTTGAGTGAAGAACTGAGCAACTGCGCCATTTCGGTGATCGCATTGGTGCGGTCTTCCATGTCTTTCACCAGCTTTTTTCGCTGTTCCGATGTGGCGCTCAGTTCGCGGTGGGTGTCTTCGAAGACCTGGTGCTGGTAGAACATCATCAGCGCGAGGCCCAGTGCTATCAAAATGACGCTGGTAACGGGCACAGCCATTGCCGTCAGTTCCTGCGGGATGCCCGTAAAGCCGGTGATGTATAGTTCGACACCAACGAAGACTGCGACGGCCCCCACAGCACCTATTGACCCCTGCTGCCAGCCCAACCGCCCCACGCTGATCGCCAGTACAACGGTCAGCAGGGCCATCACCAGCAGCGGATCCCGGTAGACCAGCGGCGTAAATGCACCAATCGTTGCCCAGTCCCCCACGATGATGGCCCAGCCCGCCTGCGGGTGGATGGAGGGCACCATCACGAAGATCATGAGCACCAGGTTGGCAGCAATGGCAACACCCATTGCAATGAATACCGCCTGCTGATCGTAAAAACCGCTGCGGCTCTGCCAGTACAGGTAGCCACCGAGGGTGAGCGCGTAAAGCATACGCAGCCCTATCAGTACCCAGTCGCGGGCCTGTGCAGCAGTCGTTTCATTTTTGGTTTTGCGTTTTGACATGGCTCTGGCCTGCCGCTCTTGTTGTCAGGTGGTCAGGAAAGCGATGATACGTTAGTGTGCTATCGTTGACGATACACGCCCGCACATCTTCTTCCCGAAATTATAGTACAAAAGTACCGGATTATCTCAGGATGGTGGGCATCTGTAAAAATTTTTTACAACCTTCAGATCACCATCATGTATACGTGCAGACAATCGATGTGCTATCTGCTGGTCAATCCGTCTACGGAGCCGTTAATATCTTGATTCTACCAGAATCTACGGCACAGATTGAAATTTTATGCGAAATTTCAATTATTGCGAAAATAATTATAAAAAAGTCATGCACTCCCGGTGATAATTTTCTATCGCTGGTGGCTGGCAACTGGTTGTGACCTGCGACAGACAGTACAATGGTAGCCGTAACAGAGGGGCATTTCACCGGGAACAGAAGCGAACAAACACTTATGGTAGACATTCAATCGCTTGAGGGTCAACAGATCGGGCAGTTTGAACTGCGTAAACTCATCGGTACCGGTGGGATGGGTGCCGTCTATCGCGGTGTGCAGATCAACCTGAAGCGTGACGTTGCCGTGAAAATTCTTTCCAACAAGCTGAGCAAAAACGCAGACTACATCGAACGCTTTAACCGTGAGGCGCTCATTGCTGCTTCGCTGGAGCACACCAGCATCGTCCCCATTTATGACTATGGCGTGAAGGACGACATCAACTATGTGGCTATGCGTTTGCTTACCGGCGGCTCCCTTGATGATCGTGTGGCCTACAACAAACTGAATGACCGTCCGCTGGCCTCGCTCATAGAGATTGTTGCGATGTCACGCCAGCTTGCCAGCGCCCTCGATTACGCGCACAGCCGGGGGGTCGTCCATCGTGACGTAAAAACCAGCAATGTCATGTTCGACGAACAGGGCAACGCCTACGTGGTGGATTTTGGCATTGCGCGTCTGGCAGAAGTTACCAGCCAGCTAACGGGTACTGGTGTTGCTATCGGCACCCCGTCCTATATGTCCCCGGAACAGTGGAAGGGCCAACCAGCCACCCCACAATCTGACCAGTATTCGCTGGGTGTGCTGGCATTTGAACTGCTGACGGGTAATCTGCCCTATTCTGCGCCGCAGCCGTATGCCCTGCTGAACCTGCACCTCAATGCGCCCGTGCCTGCCGCCAGCGAACGCCGTAAAGACCTGGGCACAGGCGTGGACGCAGTGTTCAATAAAGTGCTGGCAAAGGAGCAAACCGACCGCTACGCCACAAACACCGAGTTTGTAGAATCGCTGGCGGCAGCACTGCCCGACCTTAATGCCAACGAGAGCCTGTACGAACACACTGGCTTTTTTACCACCACGCTGCCTTCTGCCTCTGCTGCTGTCCCTACGGACGGTATCCCGGAGAATGAAGTTGTGCGCCCGACAGTGACACCGCCGGTACAGGGACATGCTGCGGGTACGGGCAGCGGCGAAAACCGGCCCACAGAACTGCTTTCTACCGATGAAAAACGCATGATAGCGCGACGGCAACGGGGTGGGGTGCTTGCGCTGGTCATTGTGCTGCTGTTGATTGTGGGCATTGGTGGTGTTTCCTATATCCAGAGCCGGGGCGAGGAACCGTCGGGCCTGTTTGTGTCGCTTGGTTTTGTTAACACAGCCACGCCCACACCGTCAAACACGCCAACGAATACACCCACCGCAACCCGCACACCATCGAACACGCCGACGAACACCGCCACGCCAACCCGCACGTCTACCCCGTCAACACCCGGCATCCGCACTATCCGCAGCAATATTGTAGTGCGCAGTGGCCCGGAAGACGCCGCCCCGATTGTCGATACGCTGGACTCTGGCGTGAGTGTGGATATTATTGGCATCAGCGAAGATGACGAGTGGTACCGCGTGCAGCTAGAGAATGGGGAGATTGGCTGGGTTTTTATTTCGTCGTCGATTGCATCGGCTGGTAATCTCGCCGAGGTACCCGTAGCGCTGGCCCCATCCGATACACCAACGGCGACGCGCACCCCTACCCGCACCCCGACGCGCACACCCACACCATCGGACACGCCCACCCGCACGCCCACACCGACGAATACCGCTCCTTGTACACCAACTGATACGCCCACCCGCACGCCTACACCGACGAATACCGCTACTTTTACACCTACTGATACGGCCACTGCAACCCGCACCGCCACCAGTACAGCAACATTCACGCCAACGCACACCCCCACATCTACCAATTCGCCTACACCAACGATCACACCGTCAAATACACCGACGCACACCACAACGCCAACCCGCACTGCCACACAGCCTGCCACGGCAGTTGCAGTGTTCACCTGCCCCGGTAATCTGCCATCTCGTATTGAGGTCGGGGGGCGTGCCCGTGTCGCAGAAGATGACCCGCGTTCACTGAATATGCGCAGAGACCCCGGCACACAGAGTCCGCAAATTCTTCAGATTCCACCCAGCACTGTATTTGACATTATCGGTGGCCCGGAGTGTGCCAACAGCATGACGTGGTACGAAGTGAGGGCCGAAGGTGAAACCGGCTGGATTGCCGAGGGGCAGGGGAACCTGTACTTTGTAGAGCCGGTTTTCTCGCAGCCGCCAGCCGATGCACCGCCGCCCGCCACAAACCTTGTGATTGAGGAGGCTATACGCACGTTACCCGCCTGCCGCACCACGTTGATTGAGGAATCTTTTGAACCGGCCAGCAACGATTGGTTCGAGGTGCTGAATGATGATGACTACCGCGTAGAAGTGACAGATGGCGCTTTCCAGATTGAACTGATTGATCTCAATCCCGCCGGTACTGACCCGGTTTCGTGGGGTAGTTTGCAGGGCTTCCGGTTGAGCAGCGGCACTGTCCATGCGGTCATCACTGCCGACCAGTTCGAGCGGCGCAATCCGTCGCGCACGGGCATCTGGGTACGCTACCAGAACAGCGAAAACTTCCTCGCGTTCATGATCGACAGCTTCGGTCGGTATCGTGTGGCACGCTTTGAGAACGGCTACACCGATTTGCAGGAGTGGAGGCCCAGCAGTGCCATCAACACTGGCAACGACGCCGTGAATGTCCTCTCTGTTGATATTGAGGGCACGCAGTTTACCTACAGCATCAACGGCGAAGAAGTCATCACAGTGTTCGACAGCACATGGCCCGATGGTCGCATCGCGTTTTACGGCAGTGTGGTACAGCAGCCAGCAATCTTCTCGCTGGAGCATCTGCGGGTGTGCGGCCTGTAATCTGCGGGCGTCGTCAGGTAGCATGGCGGCATTGCTAACGGTGTGAGGCTGTGTGCCACATGACCTATCATCCCCCGGATGCCAGACGTTACTTCGGGCTGCGCAAGGCGCTGTGGCGTGTGCGCCGTGCGGGGCCGGTGCGGCTGTCACAGATGGCCCTGCGCCGGTTACTGCGCCCCGCGTGGTATATTGGCATCATCCTGTGGGCGGTGGGCTGCACGCTGCGCAGCAATCCGCTGCCTCCCACAGCAACGCCACTCCCGCCAACTGCAACCCCCGCCCCGGCTGCGGCTGGCTGGACGACCCTGCAACCCGGCATCGAGGAACGCATCCTGCGCCCGCCGAATAGCTTTTTCGCGCAGCTTATCGCCGTGCGTGTAGACCCACAACAGGTTGATTTTCGGGTTCACTACCGGCCCGGTGATCCGCTGTTTGCGAGTGGCTGGCGTACTGAACTGCCGGAGGCTGCGGTCATCATCAATAGCAACTTCTTTGATAGCACAGACCGCGTAACGGGCACGCTTTTTGCCGATGGTGTGCAGCACGGCACCCCGTACCGGCGGCGTGGCGGCACGTTCTATGTGCAGGATGGCGTCCCCGGGATCCAGAGCAATCTGGTGCAGCCCTATGCCGACGAACGTTATGAACAGGCGGTGCAGGCGTTCCCCATGCTGGTGACAGGTGGGCAGCAGTCCTATTTTGATGGCCGTGCCGACCGTTCCACACGGCGCACCGTCATTGCCGTGGATGCACAGGGGCGTGTGATTATCATCGTGACGGCTTTTGGTGGTATTACTCTGCTTGACCTTGCGGCTTACCTCCCCGCAACCGACCTCAATATTGTTAATGCGCTCAATCTGGATGGCGGTGGCTCTACGCTGCTGGATGTTGAGACGGGTGAAACATCACGCACCGTTACATCATTTGACCCGGTTCCGGCAGTTGTGGCGGTGTATCCACGCTGAAAACCGCTATAATGGGCGCTATTGTGCCGGAATAACGAACCGAAAAGACAGAAAACTATGCATACCAATCCACAGGCCTACGTTCGCGCCTTTACGCTGGAAGAAGCCGCCCGTGCGCTGGAAAATGCCAGTGCGTTCCCGTTGTGTGGTGGAGCGCTGGCGCTGGGCACCCTGGACATCCCCTATGAAGTTATTGTTGATGTGCAGGAGGTGCCAGAACTCAACAAGATTATCAAAACGCCAGAAGGCGTAAGCATTGGCGGGGCAGTCAAGCTGCAAACCATCGTTGACTTCCCCGATGTGCCGGTGGCGTTC
>JBCCQC010000363.1:0-5334 GCA_039024535.1 Chloroflexota bacterium | reverse complement strand
CCATTGTCCCACTTCGGCAGCAGGCGCAACGGTAGACCATCCAAAGCCATTCGTACTATCAGGCAAAGCCGTTACACGCTCTTCAAATCCCCCCCACACAAGAACGGTCTTCGCAACGGAAGGCTGTACCTGTGCAAACATTAATCGGCTATCGCTTTGAGCATAATTTCCACTGACAGCCAGTGCTGGAATCCAGATAGATGGACGGGAAGTTGTTTCCAGTAGTCCATCTGACCAGTCAGTTTCACCCGTCCAAACATCAACATCATCTACAACTGTAAGCTGTACAGCTACACGGCGATTTGATGTGACGATAGTATCCTGCTCATTGAAGTTATCGACGGTTGCTGCTGCCCAATCAGAGAGCAGTGGCTCAACCGCCAGAGTGATTACCAGCGGTGGTCTGGAGATCAAATAACGACCAAATAGAACGAGTGCAGCCGCTAACAGCACAAAAACAATAATGGCGATGTTCCCGCGTTTCATCAAATCTACCCTGTCTGGTTACAAGTCTTACCAACGATTTTCAGCTATATGTCTATTCTACGCCAGCTTCGAGTAAAGGTAGCAACAACACTGGAAATGGCCACATAATTTGTTTTTTAGCGAATGCGCAAAAATCCCCGACATGTTCTCTGAAGGAACCCGCCGAGAATAGCATGACGACTCCATGCTGGTTCATTTTAGTAGCAATACCCTGATTTAGTGGAGTGGAAGTTTGTCTTAAAACTGCATTCTGACAGCTCAGCGTATCGATTGTGACGATACAGCCCGGCGCGGCCAGCAGGCGCGTTGGTCGTCCAGTTGTGGGTCTGGCAGATCTTTGAACCTGTCAGACCCACAACTGGCATCTTTTTCGACTGCCATTATCACCTCTGTCGATTTTTCATGCGATTACCCACCGTCCAGAAATATCCACCCTACAGGAAACTTTAAGATTTAAACGAAACATAATAATTATTGCACCGCATGACATTATTTTAAAATTAGCTTTATTAGATGTACAGGAAATGTCTTATGCAAGCCTTCACTCTAATTTTGATATTGGGACTGACATGTTGTTGGGACGATTGGCAACAGCCTTGCAGATAGCCGTGCAGTGACATCATCTGTTGTGGTGGCTACGCTGGCGGGTGCCATTGTCCGGGTAGCGATTGCAGCGGGACTGAGACTACCTTGCAGCACCACACATGCTTTCATTGGCAGTTTAATGCGGGCAAGCATTATCGGCTTCGGCACAGGGTTATCGTAACAGCAGGTATCGTTAAGGTGATGCTGGCTCTGTTGTTATCACCATTGCTGGGGTCTATCGTCGGCTATGCCATCGTGAAAGCGTCCTACAGAATCAGCAAATACAGTTCAGCAACGCCCTCGGTTAACAGATTGTAGAGCATGACCTTCGCTTACAAAAACTTTACGAGTCCGGCGAAAAGATCGGGTTAGATTTTATTTCAGAGGCTGCTCATTTGCTGCCTGCCTGATTATCAAGTCCGGGGCAGATACTTTTCCACCTGATGGGTATGAGTCGGTAAACTGGCGGGCGACCCCCTGTATAAGGGTGTACGATTCCACAGAATCAGAACACGACGATTCGGTAAGCTCGCCAGCACATGCCTGAGAAAACGCACAGTATTCTCACAGCCCATCCCCCGCCAGAATGCTACAGAAGTAGTCATCCGCTCCGTTCTGACCGCCTTTGAGGGAAATCTCGAGGCCGTTAAAGTTCGGGTGATGTGAGGTTGCGCGGCAAAGGGGGGCACCGGGTGCAATGCTCTGGATTGCCTGCAATGCATAGATGCCCAATTGTCTGGATGTATGACCGGAGGTATCGCCACCGGCAATGCACACCCGCCGCACATTGGACTGTTCCAGCAGAGCCTTCACGATACGCCCCTGCTGCTGCCCAAGCTTTTGACCCACTTCGTGCGGCGCCAGTCCAATTTTTTCTGCGTGCTGGCGTGCTTTTTCAATCATCGGGTCATCTGACCCTGAAGCGGAGTACAACAATACACTCTTGCCCTGCGCCAGTATCGCCAGCGCGTCACGGACGCTGGTTTCATGAGCAGCTTGTTCTGTGACGGGGTCAATCAATGCCGGCACATCCAGTAGAATACCCACAAAGCCTCTATCCAGCGCATACTGAATCTGGTCGCGCGTGCCGGGGGCGGCGCTGCCACTCATTACAATAATCTGCTCCACGGCTCCCGGAGGAGACAGGTTTGTCCGGTTAGTTCCCATGCCAGACTGTTCAAGATGGAGCGTTAGTGCTCTTTCCACACCAGATGAACCCACCAGAAAAATTGGTTTTCCCTGCTGGCGCTGCCACAACATGCGCCCGATAATTGCCAGATGTGTGTCATTCAGTGTGTCGAACACAACAATTTCATCACCGCCATCCAGCAGGGCCTGCAAGTAGGATTCCATACCTGCATCGTCTTTCGCAGTCATATGCCAGTAGTCCACCAGCCCGATTTGCCGCGTGGTTTGTTGACCAAGATGCAAACGTAAATCTGCTTCATTCATTGGCGTGATGGGGTGCTGGCTCATCGTCGGGTGGCGGTCTAGCCGATAGGTGACGTCACCTACACGGGCAAATAAATTACCAAACGCCACATACCGCCGCAAAAACGGTGCTCCGATAATGAGCGGTACAAAGGATGGCTGGAAAATCTGCCAGCCAATTTCTGTGGCATGGCCAATGCTCCCGATTGTTGGGGAGGAATCGAACGTGGAGCAGACTTTATAGTGGAAAAATGGTGCGCCCAGTCGCGCCAGCGCTTCAAATTTTGGTGGCAGTTCCACGTCCATTTCCTGCGGCGTCATAGAGCGGCTGACCCCGGCAATGCCAACCGCTCTCACATCCGGGAAGTTTGCAAGTTGTTCTGGTGTGGGCACATCCAGAAACAGCACAGTCGGCACGCCACCCAGCTCTAATTGCTCCATCACATCAGTAGAGCCGGTAAAATCGTCGCCATAGTAGGTAATCAAGAGATCGAGTGTCATAGTACACCATACTTTTCCAGCGAACGTTTCAGTTCGTTATGCATTTCTGCATATGTTTCTATCGGGATCTCTTCCAGCGCGGCCTGCCATGCCTGTTGCAGACTACGCACCCCGGCAGCAGGGCCATCCGGGTGAGCCATAATGCCACCACCCGCAAGGTACATTAAATCAGTCGATTGGAGCGCAGTATAGGTATCTGCTGCCTGCCCCGCCCACTGCCCGGACGAGAAAACAGGCATCGCCACCTGCGATGTACCCTCCCACAGTGGCGTGAGGCAGGCGCGTGCCGCCTGTATGACGGATTCATCCGGCTCACAGAATTTATTACGCAGCCCGTTCACATGCAGATGGTCAACGCCAGCAATGCGATAAAACTTCTGGAAGGCGGGGTATTCCATGCCCAGCAGCGGGTGTCGGCTGAGCATCCCCCAGCCGTTGCGGTGCCCGTGGATGGGCAGTTGGGTGTGTTTACGCAGCTTTGTTATTGCAGGCAGCCCCACCTGTAGCATGTTCACCATAACGCACGTACCGCCTGCTTCATACACCATGTCATGGGCACGCAGCATGTGGTCAATCTCACCACTGATGTTGAACGCGACCATTACTTTTTTGCCGGTGCTTTGTGCGTGGTCGTTGACTGCTGCCATCACATACTTTACCCGCTCTGCCAGTGGCGAGTGCGGCGAATCTGCCATCAGTTCATCGTCTTTGATGAAATCCAGCCCGGCTTCTGCCAGTATCTTCGTCAGTTCGCCGGTTTGCTGTGGGGTTAGCCCCACACTGGGCTTAATGATGGTGCCAATGATGGGCCGTTCATACACATCGCACAGTTTGCGCGTGCCTTCCACGCCGAACCGGGATCCTTTATATGCCTGCTCATACGCCTCTGGCACAGTGAAATCCAGTAGTTTTAAGCCGCTGAAGGGGCTGAGTTCAAACAGATTGCCGGATACCGTCGTCATTAGAACGGGCAGGTTAGTACCCACATTAACGAAGGGGAAAGACAGCACCACTTTTGCCCGTTGATAGGTCGCATCGGACGATGGGGGTTTAGAACCGGGGAGTGATGGCCCGACATCACGTTCTATTACTTCTACAGACTCCACCCGTGCCATGTGTGCGGCTCGCAGTTCGTCGGTTTCGCCATGAACGCGCACAAACGTTCCGGCGGACTGTTCCCCTGCCATAATTTCGGCAGCTTTTTCCGGTGGGTGAGCCGTTTCAATCAGGTATGTTGCGGTAAAGCGGTCGGTTGTCATCAGCCATCTATTCTCACGATTGCAAACGGACGCAGGGTGATGGCAATGTCATCCTCATCGCTGTGCATGTGATCGCCCGCCGATTTACGATAGGTTTCCGGGTCGGTCATCGCGGCTTCAGCACACCATTCATCCAGCGATTTCACGATCAGATTACCATCCAGCCCCGGAATGCGTACATGCTGTGTTTTATCCGTGTAATTTGCCAGCATCACCCGTCGCCTACCATCTTTTTCCAGCATCAGGCCATCAACAGCCAGCGGATCACTCGACGTGATTTTGACAAGCTCACCTCCGGCAAATTCAGCAACATCGGCAAAAACGTGGTACATCGGGAAAGCTATGCCAGCACGTGTGGGGAAAATGTCCCCGTGGACGTGGGCGGCGTGTTCAGTTTCTATAACACCTCTCCAGCCAGTCGTTTCATAGAACGTAATGCGTGGCACAACCGGCTCACTCAGGTATTTCAGTGCGCCCAGTGTCCATCCAGCACCAAACAATGACATCTGCCGTACATCTACCTGTGGCGGTAGTTCGCCAGCCGGTGTGTCAGGTTCAGGGCCGGTGGCGTTGGGGTTGAAGCGCATCTTCAGCGTCACAGGACTTACAATGATGGGTTTGCCGTGGTTGAATGTCTGTGCTGTCTCTATCAGTGGGGCATGGGCAGTGAGCGTTTCAACGAGATCAACCACTTCAAAGGCATGAACCTGCGGGTTCGTGGAAAAAATCAAGAAATCGCGGTCATCTTCGGCGGGTCGCCCACGGTTCAACTCAGTGAAAAAAGCATCCGTCCCGGCCCCCACCTCAAAGCCAGTAAGTTTCTCTGCGGCGAGGTTAACCCATTCGCTGCCCGTCGATTTTTCGCCATCACGGAAGATGGCGATTCCGCATACCGGCACGTCAATTTGCTCAAGCTGCTGTGCCAGTGCTTCAAGTTGTGTAGCCGCTCCATCCGTCAGGTGGACTGCCAGCAATAACTGTGTTTCCAGTTGTGCCGCCTGTTCAACGGCCTGCGCCAGTGAAGCCACAAAGTCATTCTCCAACCGCAAATCCACACGCAGGTGATCCAGAT
>JBCCQC010000362.1:0-5336 GCA_039024535.1 Chloroflexota bacterium | reverse complement strand
GATACATCTAAAGATGCAAATGAATCCTCTTTTAGTTGTGAGTGATCTATCTTTGTTAGTTCAACGCAAAAACTATGAATGGCTCTTTCGAGGTCAGGATTTATAGCTTTGATTCTGAAGTAGAGGCTTTCCACTTTACCGGATGGTGTCGTGCCAGCAAATCGACCTGATTGTGTAATAACATCTTGAATTCTTGACAACGCCAATACCCATAGAGTGTCAACTTGTCCTGTGATCTGAACCATCTTTTTTTCAGGATCGAGAGATTTGATGGCCTCTTCAATTACATATATAAGTATCTCATCGTCTTCAAACGGTGCCTCAGGAAAGCATATTGCAGATGATTTACAGGCGAAAAACTCAGCCCATGAAATTTTGGAGAAGGTTCTTTGTATATTGGGCCAATCATCGCTTGCTACAATGGGTCGATATTCAGTCCCCACTCGCCTGAGAAGTCCCTCATGAGTGTGTGAAAGTTCATGTGCAAGCATTGCTTTACACAGCGTATTTTCATTGACACAACCATATGCTATGTCTTGATCCAATAAAATAACACTGAATATGTTTCCAGCTTTGTATTCATCTCCAGCAACCCACGTGTAGTTTTTTCCAACCACCCTTACAGTTCTGGACGGGTCAAAGTGATGTTCCGGTTCTATGTCATTTGCCCACTGAGATATTAAAGAGGGCATATCATCTGTAACTATGATTGCTCTCAGCGTTGCTACAAAAGCCAGATTCTGGTCATGCATTAGGCTGTCTTGAATGTTTTTAACGACTTCCTCGAACTGTTTTTGGTGTGACTCAGTGGCCCAGTACGCGTTAACGTTCTGCCAACTAACCACAAAAGAGCAGAATGGTATTTGCTCAACGTTTGATTTATTCAGTGGAAAATCGACCATACCGGTTTATCCGTTCTGTTTTGCCTATATCATAGAACAAAATGGCTTTTTTGTCATTGGGAAAATTAGTACTACCACATGTTCCACAGTAGCCGATATTTGCGGAATTCGTAGCGGGCCATGAGCAGGCTCAGATAGAAGCCGTGCCAGCCATCGCGGTAGCCATCTAACGTGATAAACCGCCAGATAAAGTGGCGCACAGGCATACTCAGCAGGCTGTACCGCTTCGGCCTCACCCCCTGCTGGTACAGGATTTCCGCGTCGTAGGCACTGTAGCGGCGCTGCTTCTCCCCGAAATGTGCCACGTCCTTATAGTTGTAGTGAATCAGCGGATTTTCCAGCGTGCCGGGGTTGCCGTCATCCAGCACAACGACCTCATGCACGAGCTTTGCCGGGTCATAGTAGGCGCGTCCCACGCGCAGCAGGCGCATCTGGTAATCCGGGTACCAGCCTGTGTGCCGCGTGAGCGTGCCGAAAATATAGTTGTGGCGCGGGATGTTGTACCCGGCGGCGGTGTTTTCCCCGGCAATCACGCGGCGTAATTCGGCGGCCAGTTCCTCGGAGATGCGCTCATCAGCATCCACGAACAGCACCCACTCTGTTTTGCCGCTCACGGCGTCTAATGCGGCGTTACGCTGCGCCGGGTAGTTCTCGAAGGTGTGCTCGATGACCTGTGCCCCGGCTTCCCCCGCGATTTCCCGCGTGTTATCCGTGCTGTGACTGTCGAAAACGAGAGTATGATCGGCAAAGCGCAGCGTTTCAATACAGGCAGCGATGTGTTCGCGCTCGTTGTGGGTGAGGACAATAGCAGTGAGGCGGGTCATGAGGTCGTCATGTCGATGATGGACTGATAGGCAGTTTCGAGCTCGGTGCGCTGTTGTGGCGAGATGGATTTGTTGAATGCAAGGCGGCGTAGTTTGCGTAACATGCCCACCCGCACCATCCACAGCGCGGCGGTGTGTTTCCATTCCGGGTAGTGCTTGCCGTAGAGGCGCAGGCGGCTTTCCCACAGGTTTACTGTACTGCGTGCGCTGGCCTGCCCGGTGGATTGCCCCCCGAGATGCACGACATGCGCAGCAGGTACCAGTAACGCCCGCCACCCCGCGTCATGGATGCGCCACGCCCAGTCGACTTCTTCCGCGTACATGAAAAAATCCTCGTCAAACATGCCCGTCTGCAAAATAACCTCACGACGCAGCATCATCGTTGCGCCCAGCGTAAAGTCCACGTCAAACGGTTGTGTGCCGTCGTACAGGCTGCGCGGGTAACGCCCGTTAAAACGCCCCTCTCTAAAGCGACCGGGCAGCGGGAAGAACTCTGCGTAAAGCTGGCGCAAACCGGGAAAAGCAAAGGCCCCATGCTGGAAGCTGCCATCGCCGTAAGTGAGGTTTGCACCCACAATGCCCACATCATCCGCAGAAAACAGCGCGTCGTAGAGTGTGCGGGTGGCCCCCGGTTTCGTAATCGTATCCGGGTTCAGCAGGTAGACGGCGCGTGGCAGTGTGGACGGATCGGCATTCGGGTTCTCAAACCCGATCTGGCGCAGGGCCGTGTTATTGCCGCGTGCAAACCCGAGATTTTCCGGGCTGGCCGTCAGGCATACATCCGGGAACTGGTCACGAATCGCGTCGGCAGTACCATCGGATGAGGCGCTATCCACCACGTAAACAGCGGCGTCAAGGCCACTATCTGCAAGGTCAGCGTAGAGTGTGCGCAATGTCTGTAATGCAAGGTCGCGCACATTCCACGTGACGATGACCACCGCCAGATCCATCTACGGCTGGCCCCCGGCGACGATTTCCGTCGCATCCATAAACTCGAATACGTCGGCCAGACTCTCTTCGTCCGTGAGTTGTACGCCTTCGGCCCCCATCAGCGTGAGCAGGGCAAGCTGTGGGGTGGTGAGTGCGTCAGTGTCAACTTCTACCAGATCAGTGTCGGGTGCTGCGCCCGTGTCATCCTCCGGGATTTCAACGCCTGCAATCTCAAGGAAGGCGTCTGTGAGCGCTGCACTATCATCCAGCAGCAGTTCTGGCGGGTAGATGAGTACCCCGTAGGGCATGGGGGATAGGGTACTCGTCACAGTGATGCGGTTACGATACGCTTCGAAGGTATCAAGCTGCAAAAAGCCCTCTGGCACGCCTGTAGCCGCACAGTCCCCGGCGCTAACAGCATCCAGCAGCAGTGGATATTGTTCCACATCGTCAACATCGGTTACAGAGGTCGGATTGATGCCGTCAGCGTCAAGTGCCAGCGATGGCAGGATCCACGAGTAGAAGTCCCCGCGACCCAGACGGCAGTAGGTTCTGCCACTTAACCCGCGCAGGCCCACGCCAGATGCAGAGATGATCTGCCCACCCAGCCGTGTCCGTCCAGCCCGCACGCCTTCAAAAACGGCTTCGCCACAGCCGCGCTGAATTGCAAGAACGGCAGATGGCCCACCCAGCCACGGCGCAGCAAACCGATCCTCGTCATTGTAGTCACACAGCAGGTTCAGGGCTTCGGCATCACTCGCCACCGCAAGAATCTCAATCGCAAGCCCGGAAGTCGCCTCCAGTTCAGCATCCAGAGCGCTTATTGCCTGCTCTATCGTGAGGGCAGCAGCGGCAGGCACCGCCGTGGCATCGGCGGCGTCACCAGTGTCGTCAGGCTGGAATGTGGTCACATCTGTACGAGGCACGAACACAATGCGCAGTGGGTTCTCTGGCTGTCCCGGTGAGATGGGCGTGGGCGCAAAAAATGCCAGTGGGTCGGGCGTGTTTGTCGGAACAATCACCTGATCCTGGCCGCCGCCACAGGCCGCCAGCAAAAATAAGAGCAGCAATGTCAATGAGCGTCTCACAGAAGCATCCTTAACGGGTACGATGCGAAATTAACCCCCATTATAGGCGCGGTGTGGCGATGCGGCAAAACGCTATCCAGCACAGAGATCATTGAGTAGTATTCTGTGTAAATCAGACATTTGTGTGATCTGATGGTCAGGTTCAGGCAGGTCATATGTCCAATCCTGACCTATCCAGATCGTTTTCAAACCCGCGTTACGCGCCCCCTGGATGTCTGCATCCGGGTTATCTCCGATGTAGACTGCATTTTCTGCCTGTACTTCCATCTGTGACAGTGCAATCTGAAAGATCGTGGGATCGGGCTTACGCACCCCGCTGGCCTCAGATATGACGATCACCGGGAAGAAAGCTCTGATGTTGACTGCATCAAGTGTTGCATTTTGAACAACGGTTTTGCCATTGGTAATCATGCCGAGTTTGTACCCACAGGCCCCGATTGCTTCCAGTGTTTTTACCGTCCCGTTGCGAAGCTGCATACACTCTGCTGAGACGCGATACCAGTATTCACGAATTGCAGAGATTTCTGGTCGTGTGAGCCACGATATATCGCGTTGAAGCTCAAGGAACATGGTTTCTTTGGGGCGATAACCGCCTCCATCTCCGAGGGAAATTACTCGGTGAACCTCGCTAAAAGTTACATTCTGATCCATGTCTGAACAAAAGTCTTCATAGAACTGTTCACTGAACCGGTGGATAGACGCAGTTCGGTCTGTCAGTGTGTTGTCCAGATCAAAAATGACTGCCTCAATTGTGTCTGACATCAATTGTCCTGATAGAGTGGTGCGTTCGGGTCTACCAGTTCGATGCTGCGGGCACCCACACGGGCGTTACGCACGGCAATCCCCACATCTTCGTGGATGAGGCCGGCCCAGCAGTTCTGCGGGTTGCGTGAGTCGATCAGTTCCGTCATGCGGATGCCACCCCACACCGTCGCGCGTTCGCCGGGGGGCAGGTAGAAGTAGGTGTTGTCGGTTTCTTCGTCGTACACTTCATCCAGCGTGTCCTCATTGCCAATGCGCCAGCGCCACGGATAATCGCTCACGGCGGTGTCACAGTCTATACCCACGCGCCACGCCCCGGACTGGTCAAAATTGCCGAGAGAGGCCGCCCGCTGTGTCTGGTTGTATACCACGCCGGGGAGTGCGCCGTGTGTGCGGATGGGCACATCACCGTAGTTTTCTACAATCAGCTTGAACACCAGCACATCGCCTACCGGCATGTTGATGTCGTTGCGGTTCGGGTCGGCGGGGTCGTCTGGCAGCGTCAATAACTGGCCGTTGATGTCTACATCGGTCTGCATCGCCTCATCATAAGGTTGCACGGTGAAAATCACGTCTGCGCCGATGGACTGTGCTGCAATTTCTGCCAGTGGACTGCCTCCGTCTGTAATCGTGAGCATGGCTTCGCGCTCTACACGCTGGCCTACGGCATCCTGTGCGGTGGCGATGACGCGGTATTCACCGTCCGGGGGCGGCTCTGAACCGGCGTCAATGCCGCCGTCATAGTCAAATGTAAAGCGCCCGGCCTCGCCACTGCGGGTTTCGCCAATCTGCGGCGGGATGAAAATCTGTGCGCCGTCCGGCGTTTCAAG
>JBCCQC010000361.1:0-5356 GCA_039024535.1 Chloroflexota bacterium | reverse complement strand
GTGGTGAGCTTGTGTTGCAGATCCTCAAACTGCCGTCTTTCTACCCATATGTTTGTTACGAGCTTTATAGCTTCCACCTGATGACGGTCATTGGTCAGAGCTGGTATATGCCAGAGCATTTTATGCTCGTCCGAATCACACACGATCATGAAGCCCGTCACACTACTGGTGCCCCACCTGTACTTGAATTCAAGTGGCGTTTGCTTGATCCGCGTTATGTTGATGCAAAGTTCAAAGCATACAAGGCCTGTCGAGCGCCTGTCTGGTTCAGTCCACATGCTGAGAGGAACCATATGGGTAATGATGGCACCAATTACGAACTTGCATTTGGAGAATTTTTCCTCGCGGCGCGTTATCGCTGGTGGTCTTACTACCCGGACGAGTGGCGTGAACTTGCGGAACTGACTGAATCAACCATTCAAGAGTTTGAATCTGTTCTGGTGTAGTTATCACGGAGTTATGACATGGGCGTTGATACATCTGGCTGGATTGAAATCCGCTCTCTCGATGAGTGGGTTGGTGTCATGTGTGTGAACTGGCCGTTTCAATCCGGCAGAAATCACAGCATCCGCTATCAGTTGTATGATCTCGCAACAGAAGTGATCTCACCGGAAGAAGCATCCGTGAGGGCAAGAGACGATTTCGGTGTGAACCGCTTTACCGGAAAACCGCATGTCATCACATGGGAAAAGATGAACCTGATTGAATGGGAAGATATGGATGATGAGTGGTACGCGATTTACGACATTATGGCAATCATCGTAGAAATGAAAGGCAGCGAAAATGTGCGTTTTGTATTCTGGTCGGGATAAATCATGACGAAACAGATACTTGCAGCGTATGACGATGAGGGCGTCTACGTCTATCAGGCATTTCGACCGGAGATTGTGCAGGCAGCGTTACAGGATGGCACCTTCGGCGGCGGTGGATTCAAGATGGAGCGCATGACGTGGATTAAACCCTCTTTCGGCTGGATGCTCTATCGTGCAGGCTACGCCATGAAAGAACACCAGCAGAACATTGTCAAAATTAAGCTCAGTCACGCGGGTTTCCGGCAGGCACTGAAATGGGGTGTGCTTTCTACGTGGAACCCCAACGTATACGAATCTGAAGGTGAATGGCAGCGCGACGTAAAAAAATCCCCCGTGCGCATACAATGGGATCCCGACCGTAGTTTGAAGGGCGGCAAGATAGGCAGACGCGCCATACAGATCGGGCTGCGAGGGAAAGCCGTTTACGCCTACATCAACGAGTGGATTATCGGGCTGGAGGACGTCACCGCACTGGCTCACCGCATCGGCGAATTAAAACGGGCGAAAAAGCCTATCGAGGTCAACGTGCCAGACGAGCGCGTCTATCCGGTCGAGGCAGAGATCATGCACCGGCTGGGGATGGATTCGCCGGGGTAGACGCTCCCGCGTTATACTGTGGTCAATGCACATTTCACAGCACGGGGTAGGAGCATCACAATGGAACAACAAACCGTATATCTCTCTGATTTATCCGTCGGCGACACGTTCACCAGAGGCTGGCAGCTTTTCCGGGCAAACATGTGGCCGCTAATCGGCATCATTATTTTTCTGTTCATCCTCGCAATGCCCTCCGGCACAGGCGAAGACTCATCCGCCGCGCAGGATTTATTCGCCACGCTCTACAGCATTTTCGTACTCAACCCGGTAGCACTGGTCGCCTACTATGGCGTGGTGCGGCTGGCACGCGGCCAGGAACTGAGCGTACAGGGTCTGTTCTCCCTGTTGCAAAACAACTACCTCAACACCGTAGCCGTCACCTTCTTTGTGTCGATCATCGTCGGTTTCGGCTTTCTGTTATTCATCATCCCCGGCGTCTATCTATCCGCCCGGCTGAGCTTTGCCGGTTATCTCTGTCTGGATCGCGGACTGGGGCCAATTGACGCCATCAAAACCTCATGGGATGTCACCCGTGGTCATGCCGCCACCCTCATCCTATACGGCATTGTCGCGTTCTTCCTGATCGTCGCCGGCCTGCTGGCACTGGTCGTAGGCGTACTGGTCGCCGTGCCGGTAGCAATGGCCGCATTCGCCATCATCTACAACACCATCGAATCCCGCAGCGACTACGTCTCAGAATCCCCCGCCACCTGAAACACACCTACACATCCACACCGGGCATCACCCGCCCGGTGTGCTGCATATACGCGCGGTACTCGTCGCCAAACTGCTCCAGCATCATCGCCTCCTCGCGCGGGGTGCGGCTCAGGTACAGCGGCAAAAACGTCACCAGTCCGGCCAGCCCCACCAGCCAGTTCGCCAGCAGCAGCGCCTGCGCCAGTGCCCACAGCCAGTGCGCCGCATACATCGGGTGCCGGATGTGCGTATACACCCCACCCGTCACCAGTTCCTGCCCCGCCCGCGTTTCAATCACCGCAGACCAGTTTCGCCCCAGGTCAACGTGCGCCTGTCGCAGCAGCCACATCGCCGCGACAAGTACTCCCGCGCCCATCACCGCCAGCCACACCCTGCGCGGATAGTCCGCGAAGGCGAACGCCCCCGCAAAAATATAGAAAATCGGCAGCACCTGCGCCCCCACAAACCACAGCAGCATAGCCACACCCTCAAAGCGCGTGGTATCTTTACGCGCCTCCGGCAATTTGCGATACTGGCGGCTGTACGGCACCCGGATGGCAATCGCCACGCCGATGCTCAGCAAATACAGCAGGTTAAAAATCACAGTGTACCTCCCTCATGCGTAATGAGCAGCGTAATCTCATTATACATCTGCATAGCACATCACCCATCACACCAATAGGGGATGCAGGCTAATCCTGTGCAGCAATAGCCGCCCGCATCACGTCCACATCCACCCCGAACCGTTCCGCCAGCGTCTGCGCCACATCACCCGTAATCGGGTGCTGCCGTTTTTCCCCATGTGGCGGGAACTCCTCAATCACCCCGGCCTCGTCACGGCCATTATAGCGCCACACATTCCCATCAATCACCTTGCGCAAAATCACCCTGTCCAGAAACAGCCCGTCCGGTTCATGGTCACGCACCAGCCGCGTCCGGTAAGTTTCATCATCCACCGGCCTATCAATCAGCGTAAAACAGTACGGCGCTTTGTGATGACTCTGCATAATGTCGTAGTGCGTGCCATCCACCTGCGGGATAGCAACATACTCATGCCACACACTCTCCCCCACCGTCACATGCCGCGCATCCAGCCGCACCACTGCCATCACCGGCAAACCAGCATCCACCAGCCACTTTTCGCCGTCAATCAGCAGCACAATCGCACTGTGGCAGCCCACCGTCTCGCCCATGTTGTTAAGCGTCAGATAGCCCTCATAGCCCAGCGATTGCAGCAGCGCAAAAAACGCATAATTACTCTCGAAGCACGTCCCATCGCCACCCCGCGCCAGCACATCCTCCCAGAACACCTCCGCAAAACGCGCACGCTCTGCCGGGGTAGGAAGCATTTTACGGCTGATGCGGCACGTGCTACCCCACGGCACATGCTGCGTGTAGGCAGATAACAACTCCTGTACAAAGGCGAGGCCGGGGGTAGCCGGGGCCGTCAGACCAAAGTGACTCAGTACCGATTGCATCATCTCATGCTCCTGTTCAGAATACGGGGGCAATTTCTGGTACCGGCAACGCAATTATTTCGCCAGACATCAACCATACCCCCACGGTATTTTCTACAGCATACCCCACCCTACCCACACTCACACTGCACAGATCAGCGACGGTAACACATTGCTGCATAAGCATTCGCTAACAGTGTGAGCCAGTCTACAGAAAATTTACCACCACACAGGTACCACCATGCGATAATGCAATGTGAGCGAGGCAACCCCCAACTTCTACTACTGGCCCTCGCGCCTGCAGACGAATAAGTCGTATGGTGCCGCAGGATGATATACAATAGGTAACGTCTTAACCCCACAACGCAGGAGTGCAAACAACCATGCCATCTCACCTACGGATTCTGCTTATTGTCGTTGTAACCGGGCTGCTTGTACTGGCCGCTGCTGGCGCCGGTGCTCAGGATACCATCGTGCTGCAAACACCCACTGCCGCGCCAGCCGCCACCACTGCCCCCGTCGTAGATATGGGGCCGGGCCGCCCACCGAACCCCGGCGCAGGCGATCTACCATCCCTCGGCCCATCATTCAGCATCAACCCCGCAGGCCTCGATGGGTACATCATCACCAATAACCCCGGCCCCATGTTCATGCGAGAAGGCGACAACATTTCGTTCCGTCCCGTTGCTGTGGTCAGCGGCGGCGTAAGCCTGGAAGCCACCGGCACTAATGACCGGCAAACATGGTGGCGGGTGCGCACGGCTGGCGGTGGCTTCGAAGGCTGGATCAACGCCGAACTGTTAACCCTGCGCGGCGACCTCACCGCCGTCCCCGTCATCCCGGATAGCGAGAAAGGCCGTATGCTGCGGGCAACCTTCGCCGTGTTCGTAGAGCAGCCCCTCTACCAGACAGCTACAGACGCCAGCCCGGTACGCTGCAACGTAGCCCCCGGTGAGTACATCATCGTTTCCATTGACGAAGGCCGTGAATACTACCGCATCCGCGCCGCCTGCACCGATGGCCGCACACTTGCCGGGTTCATCAACGTAGAAAATGGCGCGTTCCGTAACGCCAGCGGCGACCCCGTCCCGATTGTGGCAGCACCACCTGTCCAGCAGCAGGTAGCCCCACCAGCCCCCGCAGCAACAGCGGTTCCAGCAGCGGCCACCCTGGATCCCGGCACAACCAGCAGCGGTACCATCATCGTCACAGCAGCCCCCGCAGCAAGCGGCATTGGCCCCTCTTTCCGCACGTTCATTACACAAACGGTCTACAGCGAAGA
Source organism: Chloroflexota bacterium (assembly GCA_039024535.1). Taxonomy (GTDB): domain Bacteria; phylum Chloroflexota; class Anaerolineae; order Aggregatilineales; family Phototrophicaceae; genus DAOTTY01. The sequence goes on along the minus strand of JBCCQC010000361.1, from coordinate 512 downwards.
CCGCGAACGCCCCACAGCAACCGTCTGCAACATACCCGCCGGGTTATACCCCATCATCGCCCGCAGCAATGGCCGTGACTTCTACCTGATTATGGCAACCTGCGCCGATGGCCGCATAGTAGATGCATGGATTTCGTTTGACGCCGGGGCCTTCCAGAACGACACAACCCGTGCTGTAGCAATCGCCGTCACCGCCACGCCAGATACCGGCCCATCGCTGGCACTTCCGGCGACCGCACCCCGCTTTGTCACGTTCATCACACAACCACTGCTTGCCGCGCCAGATGATAATGCGCGTGCAGTGTGCGAGATTGCGGCTGCCGAGCATCGGCTAACCGGACAAACCAGCGATGGTATGTTCTATCGTGTATCCACCATCTGTCTGGATAACACGCGCCGTAATGGGTGGCTCCCGGCAGAAGCCGGTGCCTTCCGCAATCCAGCACAGGTTGACGTTCCAGTCATTCGATAACACCAACGCACCAACACCGGGGGAGGGTTTCCTTCTCCCG
>JBCCQC010000360.1:0-5373 GCA_039024535.1 Chloroflexota bacterium | reverse complement strand
TTGCCAGTGAGGGCATTACCGACGCAGACGCGATCCTGCGCAATTTGCAGGGTGCTGCCGGGAACAATGTGCGTATCTTCACGTTTGGCGTGGGTTACGACGTAAACACGTTCCTGCTGGATCGCATTTCGTCGGAGTTCCGGGGAGCCAGCAGCTACGTGCAGCCCGGAGAGAGCATCGAAGCCGAAGTGAGCACGCTATATGGCAAGATTGCCTCGCCGGTACTCACAGACGTTGAACTCGAGTTTGATGGGGTACGCACGGATTTAATTTACCCGTTCGGCCAGTTGCCAGACCTGTTCGCGGGTGAGCAGTTAACGATTGTAGGCCGCTACCGCACCGGCGTACCGGACGCCAGCATTACGTTAAGCGGCATGGTGAACAACGAACCTGCTGTGTTCAACTACGACGACATGCGCTTCCGTGAGCGGGCTGGCGGCGAGATTTTCATTGCGCGGCTTTGGGCCACGCGGCGTATCGGCGACCTGCTGACGCAGATTCGCCTGAACGGGGAATCCCCGGAACTGGTAGATGCGGTGGTAGACCTGTCGCTGGAGTTCGGCATTATAACGCCGTATACCAGCTTCCTGATCGAAGAAGATGACATTCTCAGTCAATCTGGCCGTGAGCGTGCCGCCGAACAGTTCCAGCCAACCGCGCAGGCCATGAGCCAGAATGCGTCCGGTGGGCAGGCCGTGGCCGATGCCGACAACGTGCTGCGCCAGGCCAGCGTGGATAACCTGCTCTCGCTGACGGCCACACCGCTGTCGTTGTTCGGTGCGCCGCAGGTAGCCGGTACGCAGATGCCAACACAAATGGCCTTCAGCCAGGCGCCGCGTGAGCCGATGGACGAGATGGAAATGGAAGTTCAGGAAGAGGCACTGGATGATAGCCTTTTCACAACCGAAGAATCCATTGCAATGGCATCGTCCACGCCAGCCCCGACCGCGACACCAACGGTCACGCCGCAGCCAGACGTGCTGAACGTGGGCAACAAGACGTTCATCTGGCAGAGCGATAAGTACGTGGACACAACATTTGATCCCGACACAATGGAGCCAGAGCAGGTTGTGTTCTTCAGCGATGAATACTTCGAGTTGATTGACGCCGTGCCAGAACTGGGGACGTACCTCTCTATCGGAGATGCGCTCATCGTCGTGATTGACGGCACCGCCTACGAAATCGTACCGGAAGCGGTATAGCCTTTGTCATATGAGGGCGCAGGGAGCCTGTCCCCCGATGCATTACCACCGGGGACAGGGTTTGCAGGGGAAAGATTGTCTCTCCCCTGCCGATGGTGCGTTATTGCAAAGCGTTGCGCAGCGCGTTACACGCAGGGCACGTCTGATCCGGGCGCACGATAGCGTAACCGGCCTGCGGATCCGGGCTGTATTGCTCGCCGTCCACGTTCCACACAATGAACAGGCGCACACGGCCACTGTTGCGGGCCAGCGTTGCGGCACTTGCCAAGTACTCAGCCTGCTGAGCAACAGTGGTGTTCGCTGCCCACTCGAACCCCGGCGGCAGCGGGCCATAGCCTTCTGGCGAGAGGTAGCCAATCTCAGTAAAGCACAGCGGCTTGCCGGGGAACGTGCTGCTGTACAGGCTCACCATACCGTTGTAGTAACGGGTGTAGTAGGTACTGTTGCCGCGCGGGTCACCGCTGTTAGATGTTGGCGGGACGACCCCCTCGTTGTAGTGCAGTCCCACACAGTCAAGGAACTGTGACGCGCCGGCATTTGCCATATCCCGGATGAAGGCATTGTCGTTACAGCCCGCCGTGGTGCAACTCTGGAAGAAGCCCGTTGGAGCCGGTGAACCGCTTACGACCAGCACACTCGAATTCTTGGATTTGATGTTCTGGTAGGCCTGGCGCAGCATATTGGTGTAGTTGGCACCGCTGATGAGGCCGGAGGGCCACTCGCGGTCAATGTTCATCTCGTTCCATATCTGGATGCCCTCAACCGAGCGCCCGTCCGGGGCAAGCTCTGCTACAGAGCCAACAAAGCTGGCATATTCGCGGTAGTATTCATCCGGGTTGGCAGCCAGTTCACCGGGGTCACCCTTGATGCTGAGCAGCACCTTGAACCCGCGATTGTGCGCGTTGCGGATCACATCCTCAACGACAAGCGCTGGCTCTCCCAGACGATACGTCCACTGGATCTTCACCCAGCTCATGCCGGTGCCGCGCATCAGGTCGGGGTAAGCAAACGTAATGACCTGGCCGCCCAGTTCAAAGCCGCCCGCCACGTTGGAGGGTTGTGGCGGTGCCGTGCTGTCGGTTGTGCCACCGCCAGTCGTATCGCCGCCGGTCGTGCTGCTGCCACTGTCCACAATGGGCGCAGCGGTGCCAGTGCCACCCGGTACGTTCAGCACCTGCCCGACGAAAATCAGGTTCGGGTTGGTGATGCCGTTGGCCTGGGCAATCGCCGTGGTGGAGGTATTAAAGCGGCGGGCAATCGCATTGAGCGTATCCCCCGGTACAACCGTGTACTGGCCGCCAGTGCTGCCGCTGCCAGTGTCTGTTACGGGTGTATCCACCGTTTCGCCCGTGGTGGTGCCGCTACCGGTATCGGCTGCGGTGGTGCCCGGGATCGTGAGCACCTGGCCGGGGAAGATCAGGTTCGGGTTAGCGAGGTTATTGGCCTGCGCAATAGCGGTAAACGTGGTACCGAAGCGGCGGGCGATGTTGTTCAGGGTATCGCCACGGACGACGGTATAGGTGCCGGTTTCCTGGTTATTGGGGCCGCCGGTACCGCCCGGTTCCTCCGTGGCTGTAGCGTCCGGAGCATCCGGCACATCAACCGTGGCTGTGGTGCCGGGGATGCGCAACTGCTGCCCGACGAAAATCCGCGTGAAGTCGGTAATGCCATTTTCGGCAGCGATAGCGCTGACGGTCGAATCAAAGCGAATCGCAATCCGGTACAGGTTATCGCCGGGTTGGACGGTGTAAGTCTCAAGGTCGGTACTGTCCGCTTCCTGCGCGAACACTGCCACCGGCGCAAGCGCCAGTATAGCGAAGCAGATAGCAAGTGCTGCAAAACGTTTCATCATAAGTTTCCCATCTTTCACAGTGGAACTGTTCTAACAAACCCCAGTGTAACATGCCCGTGGCGATTGCGCTTTTTGTTTCACAGTCGAGTTTTCCTGGAACAGGGTTCCATTCCGGTTTGTACCGCCTGCTGCACAAATTCGGTTACTTTAACCAGTGTATGCCTGTACTTTGTAGAAAACCGACAGTGAATATCGTTTGATTTTAGCTACTTTCCTGCATGGCCCTGTGCAGTGTTACCGATATAATCTGCGCCTGTTTAAGATTTTAGTGATATTTACCACAGGCAGGAGTTAACATAACTATGTACACAATCCCTGATGACGCTAAAGCCAGCCCGGATGCTTTTCTGGCGTGGTGCGCAGACAATGACGTCGAGGAACTGGATGCCCGCTTTATCGACATTCGCGGTATGGTGGAGCACTTCAGTATGCCACTGGCTATGGTGGAAGCCGATATGTTCGAAGAAGGTCTCGGCTTCGACGGCTCCAGTGTTCAGGGCTTCCAGACGATCAATGTTTCCGACATGATCCTCATTCCCGACCTCTCCACCGCGATGATTGACCCATTCTTCGAAGCCAAGACCGCTGCCTTCTACTGCTTTGTGTATGACCCCATCACCCGTGAACCGTATACCCGCGACCCGCGCGGCATCCCGGCACGCGCTGCGAAGTACCTGGCAGACAGCGGCATCGGCGATATATCTTTCTTCGGCCCGGAAGCTGAGTTCTTCATCTTTACCGACGTGAACTACAGAGTCGGCCCGAACATCAGCTACTACGAAGTAGACAGCCACGAGGGTTTCTGGAACAGTGCGCAGTCCGGCACCACCGGCTACCTCAACCGCATCAAGGAAGGCTACTTCCCGCTACCGCCGAACGACCAGACGCAGGATCTGCGTGCGGCTATGGTGAAAACGCTGATGGGCGCTGGCCTCGAAGTTGAAGTTCACCACCACGAGGTGGGCGGCGCAGGCCAGGCAGAGATTGACCTGAAGTACAACGAAATCACGAAGATGACCGACATCATGACGACGTACAAGTACATCGTCAAGAACGTGGCCTACAAGAACGGCATGATCGCTACATTTATGCCGAAGCCGATCTTCGAAGACAACGGTAGCGGTATGCACTGCCACCAGTCCATCTGGAAGGATGGCGAACCACTTTTCGCTGGTGATGGCTACGCTGGCCTGTCCGACATGGCCCTGCACTACATCGGCGGCATCCTGAAGCACGCCCCGGCTATCCTGGCATTCGCTGCGCCAACCACCAACAGCTATCGCCGCCTGGTACCGGGCTACGAAGCACCGGTGAACCTGGTCTACTCCAACCGTAACCGCTCTGCTGCTATTCGCATCCCGATGTACAGCAACAGCCCGAAGGCCAAGCGCATTGAGTTCCGCGCACCAGACCCCTCCGCAAACCCGTACTTCGCACTCCCGGCGATGCTGATGGCCGGTCTGGACGGTATCAAGAACCAGATTGATCCGGGTGAGTCTGCTGAGGTTGACCTCTATGAAGGCACCGTAGAAACGCCGGTCGTACCGGGCAACCTGCGTGCCGCAGCAGAGGCGCTGGAAGCCGACCACGAGTTCCTGCTCGAAGGTGGCGTGTTCACACCGGACATGATTGAAACCTACGTTGAGTACAAGAAAGAAGAAGCCGATAAGGTTGCCATGCGCCCACACCCGTATGAGTTCAACCTCTACATCGACATCTAAACACTACCCGCTGTAATCCTTCTATACCGATGCAGAAAGCGCCTGTTTCAACGGGCGCTTTTTATTTACCAAATTTTAATTACGCCCCCCCCCTTAAAATTTCATATAATTACGAAAATGACATGGTAGACGGAGCTATAATTGTGGCCTACAAAGCAAAACAACTTCAACCCCCACCCGGCACAGAGGTAATGGGGGCAGCACTAATGGGTTTCTTCGACAACTTAAGTATAGATGTGGTTGATCCAGTTTTGCGAAAACATGGGTTTAAGCGTGAAGATATTGATCCAGGAGGATGGTACCCCGCAGAAATATCTATCGCATTAGAGAGGGCATTTATGAACTCAGATTACGGCGGAAAGATGGCGATAGTTGCCATTGGCAAGGCATCTGCACAGAATGTAGTTGATCCTGAATCGTATGAAGGTTTTTCCGATTTCCTGGAAAATAATTTTCCAAATTTTCCATTGATGTATGTTCGCAATACTCCCGAGGGGTACGGCTATATTGTAGAAAAGGTACAGGAAGGTGTATGGAAAATCACAAACAACACCCCCATTAGTAATCACTCCACCTATGGTTTTTTGTGGGAGTGCTG
>JBCCQC010000359.1:0-5378 GCA_039024535.1 Chloroflexota bacterium | reverse complement strand
CCAGTGTATTAACCATCACCCGTACCCATTTACCCCCCGGTTGGCAGAACATCAGCCCGATGCCATCCGGTTTATATACAGGCGAGTCGGTTACAACGCCGTTGATACCCGCTGTACCGAGGATGGCATAAGCCGTGCCGTGCTGTACAGCCCCTACGCCAATTCCGGTAGCCAGCACATCGCCAGCCCCGGCAACTACCGGTGTTCCGACACGCAACCCCGTAGCTTCTGCCGCTTTCTGGTGAATCTCACCCACAATTTGCTCGGATGACACGATCGGCGGAAATAAGTCGCGCTGCGCCCGAATGCCCATCAGATCAAACAGAGGCTCGGCGTAACCCCGTGTGCGGGTGTCTCCCGGCATGACGGACGCTTCCGATGGGTCAATCTGGTAAGTGCCCGTCAGGTTGGCAATAATCCAATCCTTAGAGCAGAGTACAAACCGGGCTTTTTCCAGTGTCTCTGGCTCATGGTCGGCAAGCCACCGAACCAGCGGCAGCGTACACCCCGGCTGCATCGCAGACCCTGAAAACCCGAACACCGTGCCGGGAAAATCGGGCTGTTCGTGTGTCCATTGCTCAATCAACGGCTGCGTGCGATTATCAATGTGCAAAATCGCATCCCGTACCGCATTGCCGTAGGCGTCAACCAGCCACGCACCAACCATATTGCCAGTGACACCGACTGCCGCAATGTCCGGGGCATCAATGGCATGCTCGACAATCAAACTACGGACAGCATTTGACACGCTGTTCCACGTTTCGGACATACTGGTTTCCGTCCAGCCAGGGTGTGGTGTAATAAGGCTCGTTTTGCTGGATGTGACGGCGATTTCATTCAGGTCTCGGTCAAATAGGGCTGCTTTAACAACGGATGTACCCACATCAATGCCGAGTAAGTAGCTCACTTCATCGCTCCAGCGGTCAAACCACGCACAAAGTTTCGGCCGACCAGCGCAAACAAAATAATCACAGGAAACGCAGTCAGGGCAGAGCCAGCCAGCAGCAAGCCCCAGTCCACCTGATACTGCCCGATGATGCCAGCTAACCCGACCGGGAGCGTGCGGCGCTCATCGCTGATGATGAGTACCGATGCAAACATATACTCCGTCCACGACATAATGAACGCAAAAATAGCGATACTCGCAACCCCCGGCGCGGCCAGCGGGAACAGAATGCGCAGCAGGATTTGCAAACGGTTTGCGCCGTCGAGCGCAGCAGCGTCCTCAATTTCAACGGGGATGGTGCTGAAGAAGGCTCGCATCATCCACACGGCAAACGGTGCCGCGAACGTGACGTTGATGATGATGAGCGCGGGTATGGTGTCAATCAGTCCCATACGGCTCATCATTCCGTACAGCGGGATGAGCAGCAGGATACCCGGAAAGGCATAGGTAATCAGAATGATCTGAAAAACCAGGTTACGCCCCGGCAGTTTCAGCCGATATAGCCCGTAGGCCGCCGATGCCGACAGAACCACGGTTATGACCATTGTGCCGAGTGCAACTTGCAGGCTGTTCCACAGATACAGGAGGAAGTCTGACGAATTGAGCAGCTTGCCATAGTGCTGCCACGTGAAGCTCTGTGGAACGAGGGTTGGCGTGAGCGAAATAATTTCCTGTGGGATTTTGATTGACGAGGAGAAAATCCAGTAAAAGGGCAGAATAACGATGACGAACAGAAACATCAAACAGGTGGCAAGCACAACGTTACCGGCAATACTGCGCTGCATGTGTTAGTCCTCTTCTAAACGGGGGGCGGCATAACGAATAAACACAACCGCGAAAGCAAGCAGGAACAGGCTGACTACCACGGACATAGCTGCGGCTTCGCTGAGGCTGTGCTTGCGGAAGGCGGTTTCGTAGATGTAGACGGGCAGGGTGGTTGTCGCCGATGAAGGCCCACCCCCGGTAAGCAGCCAGATAATGTCGAACACGTTGAATGAAAGCAGTGTGCCCACCAGCCCCAGTACAAACAAAACCGGTTGCAGGCCGGGCAAGGTGATGTGCCAGAACTGCTGCACCGTTGAGGCACCATCCACTGCCGCAGCATCGTAGAGATCATCGGAGATGGATTGCAACCCCGCCAGAATAATCACGGCGAGGAAGGGGAACCAGCGCCACGAATTAATCAGAATTACGGAGGTTACTGCACTGTTGCCCGAACTGAAAAAACCAATTTCGCTCTCGATGAAGCCGAGGCCGACCAGCGCATAGTTTATAATGCCGCCAGACGCATTCAACAGCCACCGCCAGATGACCACCACCACAACCGTCGGTACAATCCATGACAGGATGATCCATGTGCGGGCGATTTTCTGGCCGGGGAAGACCTGCTTGAGTGCCAGCGCGGTGATGAATGCCAGCAGCGTTTGCACAATGGCATTGCCGAACACCCACACCAGACTGCGCCCGCCCGCTTCCCAGAAGCGATCAGACGTTAATACATCAGCATAGTTTTCAAGCCCGACGAACTCGCCGCCGGTGCCGATAATGCCCACATCCTGAAAACTGAGCATAACAGCAGAAACAAGCGGATACAGAATCGTTGCACCCAGCCACAGCAATATCGGCAGGACAAACAGGTATCCATACAAATTGCTTGCAGAAAATGTGGGACGGCGTGTTTGCGGTGGATTGGCTGGGAGGTCTTTTGCTTGCTGCATAATTGTCTTTTCTCGAAGTCGGTGGGGCATGATACATGCCATGCCCCTACAGCGAACATAGTGTTATTCGATGGCTTCTTCCATCAGGGCCTGGCCTTCGGCAACAGCGTCTTCTGCGCTTTCACCGTCAATCACGACCAGTTGCAGTGTTTGTGCCAGCAGGTTCTGTGCAGAAATGGATGCAATGCTGGGGAAGGTGTTACCATTGGTAAACCCGAACAGGCGGCCACTCTGGGAGTTTGCTACCATCTGCTCAACCTGGGACTGATACTTCACGACCAGTGGATCACCCCAGAAGGACTCGGCCTCGCTGCCTGCTGCTGTTACTGGCAGGAAAAGCCCCGGCTCCATGTTGAGGAAACGTCCGTAGTTTTCTGGCTCCAGCAGGAATGCCAGGAAGCGCTCGGAGGCTTCGATCTTCGCTTCGTCATCGGTCATTACCATCGCCCCGTTAGAATAGGCAATCGTACCAGCAGACTCCATCCCATCCATAACCGGAATTGGCGCAATACCGAGATCCTCTGCAATACCCTCGGCCTGGGTGTCATAGGTGGTGATGACCGTGAACTGCATAATCATCGCACAGCCACCACTGGCAAAGCAGGCTTCGGCCTCGCCCCAGGTCCAGTTCGGGCTATCTGGCGGCGAGAACTGCGACAGTTCGTTATAGAACTCGAATGCAGCGATGGTATCCGGGTTGTTAAAGCGCAGTGTGCCGTCTTCGTTGTAGATTTCGTCTGCGCCGGAATTAATCATCAGGTTGTAAACGGTCTGGTCGGTGTAAAGCTGGCGATTTGCCGGAATACCAATGCCATAGCGATCTTCTGTCGTAAGTGCTTCAGCAGCAGCCAGCCACTCGCTCCACGTGGTCGGAACCTCAATACCGGCTTCCTCAAAAACACTCTCGCGGTACCACAGGCTGTGTGCCATGTTGTACATGGGCACGGCCCACACACCACCATCGTAGCTGTATGGTTCTACAGCGGTGTCAACAAAGTCGTATTCGGCGTCAATTTCTTCGATGAAGGTCTCCATCGACTGTAGGCCGCCAACTTCCTTCAGAATCGGGGTGAAGTCCGGAATAGCAAAGAGGATTTCCGGCGCGTTGCCTGCTGCGACGGCTGCGGGGGCCTTCTGGTAAATGTCTCCCCAGCTCTGAACTTCCTGAGAGACAACGACATCCGGGTTGGCAGCGTTGAACTCGTCGATGAGTTCCTGAATCCGCTCGACACGGTGGGGCGGTTGCTCCATGTGCCACAGCGTCACTTCAACAGGATCATCCTGGGCGGTTGCTGGCACCACAAGCGCCAACAGTGCAATGAGCAGTACAAATACAGGTAAACGTTTCAAAATCAACTCTCCTGAAAAACCTGGACAATATATGTATCCGGGCAGATATTACCCGGTAGATACCTTTACAGATGTGGGTTACGGCTTTTGTAGCGTGCGATCAGCTTGCTGTTATGTTCTGCCGCGCCGGGCATATTCGCGCTGATGTACACGGGCGGCGTTTCGGTTGTGCCAAGTCGCTGCACGGCCTCTATAAGGATTGCGTTCAAAATGAAAGCACCCGCCACCGTAGATAACGGCCCTGCCATCAAGCCGGACGAATGCACCTCAACCAGTGCATCACCGGGTATGCCGCCATTATCAATCACAATATCGGCATAATCTGCCAGACGCTTGCCATCAATACGCGGTTCTATAGACTCAGCATAGGCTTTTGCAATCACGGCAGTCGTCGCCATGCCGATTTCCTGCGCAAGCTGTCCCATTTCAACCGGAACAGCATTCACGCCACTGTTCGAAAAAATAATAATGGTGTCTGTTGGCCGGGGTTCATAGCGCGCCAGTAGATGTTTTGCAAAACCACGGGTGCGTTCAAACCCTGTGCTGGCAATGGCCCCCTCGTGCAGCATCAGGCTGGTACTCAGGATGGGGCATACGGGTACCAGTCCACCCGCGCGGTAGTGGCCCTCCTCTGCCAGCATGTGTGAGTGCCCGGTGCCAAATAGATACACCATACCATCATCTCGAACCGCTTTCTCCACGGCACCTGCCGCTGCCGTGATGCTTTCCATCTGCGTGGCAATAATCTGATTCAGTTTCTGCTGAACCATATTCATATAGTGCAGTGCAGTTTCTGTACCATGCAGGCTCATGGGTTGCTCTTCTCCATCCGCAGCGTTGTCTTTAGCTGGTAGTGTTTGCCAATGTACACCGACCGAACCAGTTCTAACGGGAGATCATGTTCATTGAAGGTGACACGGGTCAGGCTCAAAACCGGGTCATGTTGCTTGACATTGAGGTGTTTTTGTTCATAACTATCTGGCAAACGGGCTTCAATCCACTGGTTTGCCCACACGAGATGCAGGTGATAGACCTCACGGAGCACACGATAAAGCGAGTCCGTTCTGAAATCGTGGTTAGTGAACAGGTTCGGGCAATAGACAGGATTGAGATGTGCTGTTTCCAGCGCTAATGGGCGAGCATCAGCCATACGGATACGCTGCAATACAAAAATTGGTGTTTTCGGCTCAATCTGGAGAAGTTGCGCCGTTTCCACATTTGCCTGTGTGTCAGTCGTTTGCAAGACAACGCTGCTCGATCCAGAGCCGCGCCGCTTCATTTCTTCTGTAAAGCTGGTGAGTTCGCGCAGTTCGTGGTGAATCTTAGGCTGGCTGACAAATGTGCCCTTGCCAACACGAGATATT
>JBCCQC010000358.1:0-5379 GCA_039024535.1 Chloroflexota bacterium | reverse complement strand
TGATCTGGTCGCCAGATGACCGTTACCTGATATATTTTCTGTCTGAGCTTGGCCCGAAGAATGACCCGCTGATTACTGATACGTTTGTGCTGGTTCTGCATGTGGTAGATACAATAACTGGCAGCAAGCAGCGTATTGATCTGGTCGGGGCGCCGGTTGTAGGCTGGTCGCCAGATGGTGATTTGCTGGCGTATGTGTCCGTCTATGATGATGCGATCCTGCTGGTTGATCCTGTCACTGGTGAGGTACCGGATGGGATGCCGTTTTTGCAAACGCCGGATGATGCCGGTATGGGATCCAGCATCAGGTGGCCCACGTTTTCCCCGGATGGGAGGCATCTGTTGTTTGTAGACTTCAGCAGCAGGCACAGGACAACGACGGTAGACGTGCGTGACCTGACTACCGGCACTGTTACAATGCTAACCACATTTTATGGTGGTATAAGGCGCTTTGAGGATGTGGTGTGGCGCGAGGACGGCATCTGGCTGGTGGAGGATTTGCAGGTATCCAGTTATTTTGATGACATCGTCTTCCACCATATAAACCCGGCCACCGGCACACGTACCCCGGTGGGCACCTTACAGGCCGAAGATTACATCAGGATGGTGGAATGGTAGCGCGTGCGCTGCGCCGTAGCGTGTGGCTGCCTGTGGCCCTGCTGTTGATGGTTGTGGCGGCGCTGTATACGGGGCGCAGCCGCCCCGATATGAACATTGCCTATAATGGCACATGTGGCGGGCGCACGGGCACCTGCATCTACGATGCTTACACCGGGCAAATGCGGTATCACAGTGCGCTGCTGGGCGTAAGCTGGACGCCGGATATGCGCCGTGCCGCCGAAACTGACCAGGGACGCCTGTTTATCCTGCGGCCAGATGGCACGCCGATTCGTACTATTGTGGATAACGGGCAGTATTTTGCGGGGCCACAGTGGGCACCGGGCGGCCGCTACCTGATTTATGAGGCGGCAGACCGCACCGGGGATGCGCTGGCCTATAACCTGTGGCTGACGGATGTGCGCGGCGAGGAACGCACGGTATTGCTGCCACTCCCCGGCCCCACGTCCGGCAGAGGTGGGGCGTGGGCGCCGGATGGTGAGCGGTTTGTGTATTTCATCGGGGAGGAGGTGTATCTGTGTGCGGTTGCGCGTGCTGCCTGCCAGCTTACTGCACTGACAGACAACCCGGTAGCGCACTGGTCGCCCGATGGTGAGTGGGTCGTTTTTTCGCCGGGGGCAGACCGGGTGCAGGTGCTGGATGGGCGCACTGGCGAGACGGTGCTGCGCGAAACGCTGTTCCCGGATAGCCGTGATAGTCTGTTGCTGCGTCCGTTGTGGCTGGATGACAACACGCTGATGTTCACGCATGGGCTGAACGGCACACCGTACACGCTGCGGCTGGATGACCCCACACCACGCGCTATTTCCACAGATAGCCCCACACTGGCGCACCTGATCCCCACACAGAACCTGACGATGGAGGCAATCGTGTATCACTTCGGGCATCTTGAGCCAGAAACGGTGCTTGTGGAGCAACTCAGCCCCATCGGGAACACGGTACCGCCCTCGCTGATGCTGGACGGCCAGAACAACGGGTACTACATCGGTGTGCCGCGATGGTGAGACTGTGGCGATTGCTGGTGCTGCTGGCGGTGCTGCTGGTACTGGTGAGTATGGCTATTGTTGCCGGGGCACAGTTTAGCGAGTCGATTGTGATGGAATATGCCGGGGTGTGCTACCACGATGTGTACTCAATGTGTGCGGTGGATGTACGCCGTGGGCTGGTGCGGTGGAGTGTGGGCCGTGCTGTGCGCCCTGCTGATGCGGTGCGGATGGTGTACAGCACGGCCCGCCCCGGTGATGTGTTCCTGTACGACGGTAACGATAGCCACAATATGACGGACGACGCTGTACACAATACGATTCCGGCGCTTTCTGTAGATGGGGTGTGGCTGGCCTATGCTGACCGGGATAATGAGGGGGGAACGACGCTGCGGCTGATGAATACTTACAGCCGCAGCCGCAGCACACTGCAAACCCCACAGGGAAATTACGCTGGCCCGCCGGTCTGGTCGCCGGATGCCAGCGCGTTCCTGTACCTGACGGCACTGGTCAGTACCGGGACGCAGGTGTGGCGGGTGCCGGTGGATGGTGGCAAACCTGTGCGGCTGGGGGTGGCGGCGGGTACGCGGGTGGCGTGGTCGCCAGATGGACGGCAGGTGGCCTATGTAACGCCAGACCGTGCCCGCATTTTTATCGCGGATGCGCTCTCTGGCAATACTGTGGCGGAATATCACATTACAGCCGGTCAAGATGAGATTGCGCGGCTGGCGTGGGCACCGGATGGTGAGCGGATTGCGTTTCTGCATCGTGAGGTGACTGCGAATTTTTCTACGGGGATAAGTGTGGACGATACACGTTTGCTGCACATTGAATCGGGCGAGATCACGCGGCTGCGCCAGCCTGTTTACCGGACGTACGATTCGTTGTACTGGGCGAACGAACGCTACATTGTTCAGGCGGTGCGGGTGGGTGCGGGTGTGAACATACGTGCGGCTATCCTGCTGCTGGATACGTGGGGCAATGACACGCGCATGATGGAAACGGGGGCTATTGATCAGGTTATGGGCCTGTGGGATGGTTCATAAATATCACTATCACACTGCTGGCGGGGTTCGTGATTGAACGCTGTGCGCTATAATGCACAATTATTGATGCACGAACGTGCATACTATATATAGTAAGTTTGCTATATCTCAGATGTAACAGGCTTATAACTTGCAATATGTAGTATGCAGTGTATAGTAAGGGGAATCTGAGGTGGCAAGCATAAAGCTCAAGCTAAAAGAGGCTGTCGAAAACTACCAGAACCAATTTCCGACAGAACAAAGGCCCAATCACCTGAAAATGGCCGTCGAGATAGGCATCAGTCCCAATACCATGTCACGCTATGTGAACAACAAGGTAGAAAGGCCAGAGTTATCGGTAGTGGCACGCTTCTGTGATTATCTTGGCATCACGGATATACGAGATGTTTTTGAACTGGTTGACGATGAGGAGGAACTAACCGAATGAGAAAGGTGTGGATTGCGTGTGGCTTTGTGCTGGGGGGCCTGTTTGTGTGGTCGCTGACGCATGAGGCGCGGGAAATGCTGCGCAAGCGTAAGGAGCGGAATCGCAGGCTTGCACCAATAGCGGCACACTATCAGCGCGAACTCGAAATGCAGAGTGCTATTGATGGTGTGGATTATACGAGCGATGAATACTGGGAGCAGGAACTCGCACAATACCAGGATACTTACGACAAATGGGAAAGGGGAGAATTTGATGACCAGTAGCAAACGAGAAGACATCAAGCAGAAAATCCAGGAAATACTGAATGGACTCGGATTTATCATCGGAGACACTGATGACGAGATTATCGAAAGAGCAGCTCGTACCCTGTACGGAAGAGTAAAAAATCTCGAAGTCGACATCGACATTCTGGAAGAAGAACTCACGCAGATGTACCTGCGTAATGGGGCGTTCCCCGGTGATATGATCGGGTGGCTGGACGATGATTTCACCGTTGATGAGCCTGAGGATGACGATAGCGACGAAACGTAAATAAAAAGCGCAGTGTGTTGATAACCCATCAAAGCAAATCAACACACTGCACAACAATGTTACACTGAATTGTAGAGACAACAGGGATATTCCGGTAGGCCTGGTTTGCTGCGTCTATGGAGGAGAGGGCATTTGACGATTGAGCCGGTGGCAAACCAGGAGCGTAGCGTCGCTACGCCCCTACCGATAACCAATCCGGGTTATGCAATTATTTCGTCAAATACCAATTACCCGTATATTGCGGTGCGACGTGATACCTCGCCTGAATTAATCCCCTGCTGCCGGGAGTTTTTCCGGATCCCATGACGGGAGGGCCGGGGCACAGCACAGTACAAGCTGTTTCGCGGCCTTTACCTCGTCCACGCGCAATACTGGCGTATTGTGTGGCGCGTCGTGGAGCAGGTCGGGGTTGGATTTTGCTTCTTCTGCGATGGTCTTCATCACGTCGATGAACTCATCGAGCGTCTGACGGGTTTCGGTTTCCGTCGGCTCAATCAGCAGCGCCTCTGGCACGATGAGCGGGAAGTAGTTGGTGGGCGGGTGAATGCCATAGTCCATCAGGCGCTTGGAAATGTCGAGCGCGTGGATGTCGTCTACGTCCTTCCAGCGGCCCTCAATCACGAACTCGTGGGCACAGTGGCGGTCATAGGGGATGGTGTAGTGATCGCGCAGGTTCACGCGGATGTAGTTGGCGTTCAGCACGGCATAGCGGCTGATGTCGCGGATGCCGGAGGCGCCGTGGGTGCGGATGTAGGTGTAGGCGCGGATGTGCATCCCGAAGTTGCCCTGGAACGTCTTGAGGCGGCCAATGGTTTTCTCTGGCGTGACGAGGCCATATAGCGGCGCTTCGAATTCACCTTCGGCGTCTTCCACGATTTCCACAATTGGCCCCGGCAGGAACGGCTTCAGCTTATCGTTCACGCCGACGGCTCCGCAGCCGGGGCCGCCGCCACCGTGCGGTGTGCTGAACGTTTTGTGCAGGTTGTAGTGCATTACGTCAAAGCCCAGTTCACCCGGCTTGACGATACCCATCAGGGCGTTCATGTTTGCGCCGTCCATGTACATCAGGCCGCCAGCTTCATGCACGGTGTTGATGATGTCCACAATCTGGTTATCGAACAGGCCCAGCGTGCTTGGCAGCGTAATCATCATACCGGCGATGGTGTCGCCGTGTTCTTCGCAGGCGGCCTTGAGCGCTTCAAGGTCTACATTGCCGCGGTTATCAGACGGCAGTTCGACTACTTCCATGCCGACCATGGTCACGGTAGCCGGGTTGGTGCCGTGGGCGCTATCTGGCACCAGAACTTTCGTGCGCTGGTCGTCGCCACGGTCAATGTGATAGTTGCGGATCATGAGGATACCGGCGAACTCACCCTGCGCACCGGCTGCCGGGTTTACGCTCACGGCGTCAAAGCCGCTGATCTCTCCGAGCCAGTTCTGTAGCTGGTGGATGAGCGCGAGTGCGCCCTGGCTGCCTTCTTCGTCGCTCATCGGGTGGAGCGCACCAAAACCGGGGAGGCGGGCCATGTCTTCGTTGACGCGCGGGTTGTACTTCATGGTGCAGCTACCCAGCGGGTAAAAGCCCAGGTCGATGGCGTAGTTCAGGCGGCTGAGGTTGGTAAAGTGCCGCACTACCTGCAATTCGCTCACTTCTGGCAGGTTCACATCGTCGCGCAGCAGGTCGCGATCGGGCAGGTCGCTTTCCGGCACGTCGAGGGCGGGCAGGTTGGCGCCGATGCGCCCCGGCGAACTGAGATCGTAGATAAGGGGTTCCT
>JBCCQC010000357.1:0-5382 GCA_039024535.1 Chloroflexota bacterium | reverse complement strand
GTTCATCCAGATAGCGGTATTTGAACCGGCGGCGGCATGTCTGCCAGTCCTGCAAACTCGTCTGCGAAAACTGAAAATCGGCGGGGAGATCAGTCACCGGCATGGGCGGCCTCACTTTCGCGCTCTGTGGGCACAGCAGCTTCTATTGCGCTTTCAGACTCATCGGCCACATAGAGACTGACCAGACGCGCCATGATAATTGTGAGGTACAGCACCCCCACGACTGCCTGAAGGCTGGCGAATGAGCGTGCCCACGGCGTCAGCGGCAATACGTCGCCGTAGCCCAGTGTGGTGAGCGTGGCATAGCTGTAGTAGATCAGGTTCTGCCACGGGAAAATCTCATCTTCCCCGATTGTCACATCCGAAAATGCATGATCGCCGGTCTGCGCGAATGTGATGGTATCCAGCGTGCCGTAGATGGGCACGAACACCGCGCCAAGCAAAAAGTAAACTGCGACAGCCGCATACAATACATCCCGGCTGACGGTGCGGGCAGAAAAGACAAACTGCATCAGCACTTTGATGACCATGATTTCGAAGGCAGCATAGGCAAAGTAAGCTGCCAGCAAGATCACTGTGTTTTCCGGGTTGAACGAATACACAAAAAACATGATGCCCCAGAGAACACCGAGGCCAATCAGTATCCGCATATCCGTGGGGTTTTCACGGGAGATGAGCACCCCCGCCACCAGAAACGACAATCCGAGCAGGTTATAGATAATGTTCGAGAGTGCGGTGCCGTCGGTAGTCATCGGGTAAATGACCTGGACGATAACAACGGCCGCCAGCAGATAGATCACGCGCCCGTGCATTGCAGCGGGAGGTGGCGCAGCATTCGTTTGTGTTGAACTCATGGTTTGTTTGTCTCCCACCATGTGCGTAGTGCAATCAGGGGCACGGCCTCGCGCTGGTCGCCACGTCGCCCGGTGTTCCATGTGATGACGAGTTCACGGCGGGCGCGGGTGATGCCCACATACAGCAGGCGCAGGCGTTCTGCGGCGTATTCGGTGCGGGCGGCGCGGGTGGCGCTGCCCCGTGTGTACGGCTCGTGATAATAGAGTGCTTCCAGTTGGGCGCGGGCCTCTGCTTCCATGTTCAGGTCATCCTCTGCAAACCACTTTTCGCCGATGAACGAGTCGCCGGGTTCGTCTGCGGGGAAGTTGTAGGTATTCACGGACATGAGATACACCCTATCCCACTCCAGGCCCTTTGCGCCGTGCATGGTTGCCACGGTCACTTTGCCCCGGTGCCGGTCGGGGTCAAAGCCCATCTCGTCCTCGCTCATGCCGAGGAACTTGCGCTCGTTTTTCGCAATTTCGGCGAGTCGCTCGGCGTAGTCGGTGAGCGTCCAGCGTTGTGCCGTGCGCCCGTCAAGCTGGATGCTCTGCTCCTGAGCCATACCATCGCGGCGCAGGCGCAGCGAGAGACTGTAAGCCACGGCGAGATCGGCGGTGGCGTGGAAAATACGTCCGGCGATGGTTAACACTAGCTGGTCTACGGGCAGAGAGGCAGCTTCCTGCATAGAGTGGATGAACTGCCGGAAGTCGTCCAGATGGGAGCGCAAATCCGGGTCGTCTGCCGTGGCGGTATCCAGCCAGTCTGTGCCCTGCGGGTTGATGTAGGTTTCTACGGCGGTGCAGCTCCGCACCAGCTTTGCGATATTCTGAATCTGCGGGGCGAGGTCGGTATCGTCTTTGTCGTCGCGCCGCCATACACGGTATACCCGTGCCAGTTTATCCGATGAAACCGGGTCGGCCAGATACGTCATCACAAAGTAGATTGACCCGGCGACCTCGCGGGTATTGGTGGTGCTGCGCAGCATTTCCACGTAGTCTACGTCGGCCTGTTTGAGCGCGTTTACCACGTCGTAGCCGCGCTGGTTGCGGGGTGTGAGAATGGCGCAGGTCATGTCGGGATTGTCTTTGAGCCACTGCCGCACGGACTTTACAATGATGGTGATTTCCTCGGCGGGTGGAAAGCCTTCCGGGTGCAGGAAAATGCCGTCGGTGCTGGCGGGTGGGTTGGGCTGCGGGTCTCCCGGTGGTGTGGGCTGGATGTATGGTGGCGTCAGTGGCAGGTAATCACGTACGGCGGGGTTGGGGTGGCGCTCCATCGACCACTCGATTAACTGGTTTGCCAGATCCATGATGTGCTGCTGTGAGCGGCCACTGTTAGGCAGTTCACGGCTCTGCACGCCGTCCAGCGTGATGAACTCACGCAGGTAGCGCGGGTCTGCGGTGGTGAAGGTTTCGTAGATGCTCTGGTTTGGGTCACCGACGCGCACCCAGTTGCCGTGGTTCCCGGCGAGTGTGCGCAGAATTTCTTCCTGCAAACTATCGCTATCCTGGGCTTCGTCTTCGAGGATGTAGCGCCAGCGATTTTGCAGCCGTTCGAGGTAGCCGGGGTCGTCGCGCAGGGCTTTCAGTGCCAGCCGGATGAGATCCTGAAAGTCCACGCCGCCGCGATAGTTGAGGCTCTGCTGGTAGCGGGCGTAGATTTCCGCGCACATTTCTGCCAGAGGAAGCGGCATTTTATACGCATCCAGCGATTGCTCCACATCGACGGGCGATAGCATCCAATCTTTGCTCTGCCGGATAAAGTTGCGGGCCATGTCGGTCACGGCGCGGGGCAGATGGCGCTGCGGCATGTCTTTGCGCTCCTGAAATTCCTCTTTGACGTACTGCATGAGCGCGTCGGGGTTGCCGCGCAACCATGCGGAAGCCGCGTATTCGAGAATTTCGTTGGCTTCGCGCTCGTCAATAATGGTGAAGCCATCGCTGAGGCTTACCAGTGCGGGACGTTCGCGCACAATGTCGTTGGCGAGGCCGTGGAGCGTCCGCACGCGGTAGTCATACCCGGCGATCATGCCCTGCTGCTTGAGTATGGTTTTGATCTGGCGGGAGAAGTTCCCTACTGCCGCGTTGACCAGCGTCACGATGAGCACTTCTTCACCGGGTTGCATGGGCGTTTCTGTCAGGATTTTTGCGGCGAGTGCGGAGAGCGTGCGGGTTTTCCCGGCTCCGGGAACGGCGGCAACTCCCATCCAGCCATCGCGGTATTTGAGAACTTCCTGTTGTTTAGGGCGCGGCGTGAAATCAAACATGGCAGTACCCCGTGTAGGCGAGGATATTTAACGCGAAGGCGCGAAGACGCAAGGACGCAAAGAATTGATTCCATTGCAAACGACAACAGACTTTCGCAGGGACGTAATATTGTTGTTTGGTGAAATACTTGCTTAACCAGTTGCGCGTATAACCCCCATCCCCAACCCTTCCCCCGCCACGGGGGAAGGGCGGCAGCACGCGGTAAAGTCCCCTCCCTGTGGCGGGGAGGGGATATAGGGGTGGGGTAAAATCCGAAATCGCTGGTTGATCGTTTAATTTTTCGCTCGTCAATATTACGTTCCCGGTTGAGCACCAACAGGACAATAACATCACGCGACCTCCCCTTCGTTTTGCAGACGGCGCAGCATGGCCTGAATTGCGCCCAGCAGGGGGCCGCGCTGTTCATAGCCCTGTTCGCCCAATTCACTGAAACCGAGATAGACCCCCTCCCGGCAGCGGCGCACCAGTCCCAGCACAAGCCGGAACATGGTTTCGTTGCGGGTATAGAACTCGTCGTCGTCTTCCCACACTTTTTCTGCGTCCAGTGTCCAGTCCCACTCGCGGGTGAGCACAAACGGGTGCGTGAGCGGCTGGTAGAGCCGTTCCCACCAGCCGGGGCTGCCCACGTTCAGCCAGAACTGGTATTCCACCGGGCGGTTGCTCATGAGGAAGGTGTAGGCCGGGGCAATCAGCACCGCGTTTTCGCCGTCTGCCGGGTTCCAGCTACGCAGGTATTGATCGGCAATCACGCCATCGCGTACCATCTCCACATACTCCTGTGCCAGCGGCTTGCCTAAATCCATCTCGGACATTACCCGCCGGAACCGACGTGCGGAGTCAATCAGGTTGGCGGCTACCGTGCCGTACTCTGGCCGGTTATGGAACCCGTACCCCACCCGCGATAATCGCTCATCGAACAGTTTTGCCCAGAACATATCGATGTTATCTTCCGGCGCGGTGTCGTAGGCCGTTAGCCACTCGTGCAGGGAACGTAGTTTCTCCCCGAATGTGAATGTAATGCGATCCTGCAAACCACTCGCCAGCGCATCGAAGGATTGCAGGGTGCCGTTTTTATACAGTGCATTCGTGGCAATCTGTGCGCGTACTGCGTCGAAGCCCTCTATTGTTTCCATCAGTGCGTTTGCCACGGCGAATTTTGTTGGCGGAAGGTTCCATTCCGGGTGAGCCATCTGCGCCCATATGAGCAGCGTCTGTGCGGCGGCTTCTTCGCGGAGTGCGCGAGAGGGACGATGTGTGCGGTACGGGACTTTTTGCGCGTCCAGCCGTTCCGTGAGTGCAAAGCGCAGTGAATCTGAGAGGAACGGCGAGAGGATGACAATCTCGCCGGGTGGTATGCTGGTTTTGTGTACCATCTCCCCGATGCGCTGTGCGACGTGATCGACCATTTCTGTGTAGAAGCGCGGCTGATCGAACCCCAGCACCTCGCGCGGGTCTATGTTCGGCTCTGCGAAGGGCACCGGCTGGCTGAGACCGTGACCCATGCCTGCTGCGAACGCACGTAGCGGCGCAGATGTGACGAACGAATCGGCCTCGGTGAATTCGAAACGGTCACGGTTCGTCGTTACCAGATCGGACAGGCGTTTTGCGCTGGTGGGCGCGGCTCCCAGAAAACGACGATAGCCCGCATCTGTGTCTTTGATGATGAGTGCGGACTCGGCTTCGGGTATCCACTCCAGCAGAATATCATGGGCGACGGGCGTTTCTTCCTCGATGTTGTCGATAATCAGGTGGCGGTATTTATTCACCAGATACTCGCGGACGGGCGGTTTTTCCCACAGTGACAGGAAAATTTCCATTTGCAGCGAGAAGTCAATCAGGTTGTTCTGCACGCAGTAGGCGCGGAAGGCATTCATACATTCCTGCATCTGCTTGTAGATAGTAACCTGTGCCTCTTCCTTATCACCCCACGCCATAATAAGACGATCAGCGACCTGGGCGTGCGGAAATCCAACCAGCGCGGCTTTGTTCAGGTTGTCGATAATCTGACTGTAGAGGCGGTTGCGGGTAATTTTGATTTCTTCACTCGTAAAAAAATAGTATTTCTCTTTGATGATTGGGCCGACGACGCGCGCCATGTGATACTGCGCGGTTTCCAGCGAGAGAAAACGCGGTTGCATGGTTGTGAACCCGAATTCATCGGCGACCAGTGGAAAGAATAGATTCACGACATCAAACGAGAGGCTACCCATTGTTTCTACGGAAATGCGCCCGCCTGCGTCCAGCTTCGGGGCTTTCGCCTCGGACTGATAGAGCAGGC
>JBCCQC010000356.1:0-5387 GCA_039024535.1 Chloroflexota bacterium | reverse complement strand
GGATCAGCAGGTACGGGTAAAACCACATCCACGAAAAGACCAGCGGGAAAACCATCGACAGTATCATGATGATGCGCGTGTATGAGCCTTCGGCCAGCCGCACAATATGTGGATGGTTGCGTAGATAAATCGCGTTGACCGTCTGGCGTACTTCCATGTGGCCCCATGCCTTCTCACTCAGGAATATGCCGGGTTGCAATGCCTGCAATGCTCGCTCACCAACGTCATAAACGTACAACAAGCGAAAATAGCTCAATCTTTTGAGTGGTGGTAAAACTTCTCGAAGAGGTCGCCTATTCTTTCGTTGTCCATACACATATCCACCGCGAATTACTCTGGGGCGATGATGGATATAGAGTTCCAGCATTTTTGCCTCTACCTGCACCCCCGTCAGGCGCAGGCGAATCCACAGGGCTACTTCAACTACACACTCAATCATGAACATTGCTATCACCGAGAAGAACAGACCGATCAACAGCCACACAATTCCCTGTACGGTTGTATCCACCAGAAAATCCACTGTCATACTCGCGTCCTTGCGTTAAAAATTTCCCACAGCACAGCATTTTTACAGATTTCTATGGTGCTATTGTTCCCATCTTAACATCCACGCCCATAATAGAGGCGTAAATTCACGGGGACGCGCGGCGTCTGCGTATATGTGTTAACGCAACGGAACCTGACTATTTGAATACGATTCCCATGATAATTTTCGGTGTGGCGCTGCTGCTGCTGGCGTGGCGGCTGTGGGTGGCGCACTCATTGCGCTGGCTGAACCGCTTTGCCGCGTTTGGAATGCTGGCGTTTGCGCTGCCCATTACCGGCGTGAATAGCTACCGCACCGCTATGTCTTACCGCCCGGAACCAGCAGAGATCACCAGCGAGGTGCTGTTTGACGGGATTACCTATACCCGGGATGTGCGCAGCGCCCCGGAACCACTGGTAATCCACGTGGTGGAGATTGACCTGACGCACCCGGATATTTCGCTGGCCGTCACGCCGCCGGATGATAGCGTAGAGGCGCCGTATGAAACGGTGGCCCGCACCACGTCCGGCTATCTGGTGGAAAGCGAGGCACAACTGGCGATAAACGCTGGATTCTTTGACGCGGACGGTTTTTTCTCGTCGTCGTCGCCCTCCGTGGGCGATCCTGTGGATGTGATCGGGCTGACGGCGTATGAGGGTGATGTGTTCAGTGAGCATCGACGGGGGTTCCGGGTGGTTTACCTGAGTGAGGACAACCGCATTCAGTTCGACACACCACCGGAGGACGGCATTTACAACGCGCTCAGTGGATTCTACTGGTTCCTGCGCCATGGTAGCGCGTGGGTGCCACACCGGGGCACAAATACGCTGTTCTACCAGCGGGCACCGCGCACGGTGATTGCTACCGATGTGACGGGAGAGCGCCTGCTGCTGTTCGTGGTGGATGGGCGGCAGCCGGGGTACAGTGTGGGCGTGACGATGCTGGAGATGACGGAAATTGCCGCTGACTACGGCGCACACAACGCGCTCAACATGGACGGGGGCGGGTCATCTGCGCTGGCTGTAGACGACGGCGACCCGCGCCTGTTGAATTCGCCGGTACACCGTAATTTACCGGGGCTGGAGCGCCCCGTGGGTAATCATCTGGTGGTGTACGCCGGGGATTAGTCGGTCTCCGGTTCCAGTTCGTCTTCTGCCTCACGGAGTTTTGCCATGCGCGTGAGCAGCTTTTCTACATCCGGGGCGGCACGGCGCACGGCCTTACGCCCCGCTTCTATGCCTTCGTCCACACGGTGAAAATCCAGCAGGCCAATGGTGCCGAGGTACGGCTCAATCAGTAAATCTGGCGGGTGGATGTTTACCGTCAGGCGGGCGTTGCCGGTTGAAATCACATCCATGACAGATGTGACGACGCGCCACAACTGCCCCCGCGTGGACTGATACAGGAAACGGTCGAAGATGCGCCCGTCGATGAGTTCTGACCAGTCGATATTGAAGGCTCTGCTGGCCTCCTCTTTTTCTGCGTCATACGGTGAGGATGTCGTCAGGTCTATGGCAATGGTGAACAGCGCCCCACGAGAGCGCACAATATCCAGCGGAATGTTGTTGACCAGAAAACCATCCACCAGGTAGCGGTCTGCATATTTGATGGGTGGGAACAATACGGGTACGCAGCTTGTCGCCAGCAGCGCCCGGATAAGGTCGCCCTCGTCCATCACCACTTCCTGCCGGCTGATAAGATCCGTGGCAATGACGGCCAGCGGGATGTCAAGATCGCTGAAGCGGGGGCGCTGGTTGGGTCGGTCTTCGAAGTAGTCCTCGCCGAAGTAATCCACAAAGCTCTTCTGGATGAGTGCGGCGACTTTTTCGTTCGACGTGATGGAGCTATCGTCCTGAGGGAGGCTGTAAAGCTGGCTGGGCTTGATGCCGCGCATAATTTCTGCCAGTTGCTCCGGGGACATCCCGGCGGCGTACATGGCCCCCACAATACCGCCGATACTGGTTCCAGCGATTAAATCTGGCCGGATGCCCAGTGTATCCAGTTCCATCAGGGCGCCGATGAGTGCGCTGCCACGTGCGCCGCCGCCTGCCATTGCCAGCCCGAGTTTCATGTGTGGTGTGTCCCCTGCGATTGCGTCATCTGGCGTTATTATGACCGAAAGGTGATGGCCGCTGCAAGCATTCTATTCGGTGTAGCGAAAACCGGGATCATTGGGGGTGGGGGTGTTTTTCTGGAAGCGTGCGACCAGCACCCACAGCACAACACCAGTTAGCAGGGCACCCGTCAGGGCGCTGCCACCGGTCAGCAGCACGAGGATTATCTGCCGGATGCGGGCATCGAGGTCAGCAAATGTGAGGGCATTGCGTACCACATTGGCCGGTACGGTGGCCGTAGTGGAGACCAGCAGGGTAACATACCATATCCATGCATGGCGCACATGCCGCCGCAGGATGAGAAACTGCACAGTGCCCACAGCCACAGCAAATATGATAATGCTGGCTAGCTGGTTGTAGATCCCCAGTGCCCGTAATGACATGGCATCGTTGGAGACCCGGAACACCAGCGCCCGCAGGACGACGCCGAATACGACACTGGCGGCGATGGCCGCGCCCACGCTCAGTACAATCCACAGCCCACGCTGGCGCGACACAGGCCGGGGCAGCACGAAGCCCTGCACCGCGTAAAATAGCAACCCGCCCACACTGGCTACCTGAATGAGCGTGGTACTGGCCGCTACATTCTGGATTGCCAGCCAGCGCCCATATTCCACGAGGGTTGTGAAAGCTGTGATGACCACCACATACAGCAGGAACCAGCGCCAGCCCGGATTGGTGCGCGGTTCGGGGTGGTTGGTCATCGGGCGGCGGCCCCGGTGAAGCTGGTCATGAAGTCGCTTACCAGTTCGGCCTCGCCGCCGTCAGAGTTGGCTGTGTATATAAAGCCACGGGTACCGTCCGGGTTTTGCAGTGCTGTGTACGTCAGCCGGAAGGCTCCTTCTTCGTCTGCGTACCAGTTCGGGGCTGTTTTGGCAAAGCGGTCGTTGGTGATTTGCAGCGGCGACTGTGGCGGGGCGGTGGTGTCCAGGTTGAGTGGTGGGATTTGCGCAGCGGTGATGTCTATGGCTACGCCCCGGTTATCGTCGTCAAAAGCGGGGACGGGCACGGGCAGGTTGATGATGAATACCTGTGGCACGACGCCGTTGCGGTCACTGATGAACACGATGCGGCGGCCATCCGGGGAGAATGCTGGTTGATGGTCTACACCGGGGCTATCCGTCAGGCGTGTGACCTGCCCGCCCTGTGTATCCATGATGTAGATTTCCGGGTTGCCGTCGCGGTCAGATACAAATGTGATCCACGTGTTATCCGGCGACCAGTCCGGCTGGTTTTCGTTTGATGCGTCGGTGGTAAGCTGGCGGGTACCCCGGCCATCACTCGTCATGGCAAAAATGTCGTCGTTGCCGTTGCGGTTGGACGTGAACGCCAGTTCCTGGCCGGTAGCGGAAAGGGTGGGTTCGCGCTGGTCGTCGCTATCGAATGGGGCGACCCGGCTAACCGGGTTGGAATTATCGGCGTTGACGGTGTAGATGTAGGGCATACCTTCACGGTCGGACACAAAGTAGATGCTATTGCGATCCAGATCCCAGATCGGGTCGGTATCGGTTGCGTCAGAGACAGTGATGCGGGCTACGTCTGGCATACCACCAATCACGTACACATCGCCCGGAACAAAGCCATCTGGCGGGGCCAGCGCACCGGGCGCACTCACCGCCAGATATTGTGACCCGGTATCTGTCACAACGATGTTGCGCTCTGGTGGGGGTGGGGGCAGGGTTGGTGGCTGCGCGGGGAGTGTGGCGGCCCCGGCAACTTCTGTGCTGCTGTCTTCTGTCGCAGGCGCGAGGTCTGGCGTGCTGGTTTCGATTACGATGCGGGTGGGGATGACCTGTTCTGGCTGGCTGCCACATGCAGCGAGGGCAAGGGCAAGCAGCACAGCGGCAATGGAACGGTGCATAGAATAACATCTCCTTCGTGCGGGTGGTTCTACCGACATCTGTTATTGTAGCAAAAGCCCCGGCTATAGGTCGCCTGTGGATCGTCTGGAAACTGTATGGGAGGGTAGATAATTGTCTTAAACCTGAAACAAACGCTATATTTACCGCTATTTTGCAACGGTGATGTTACAGTAATGATATAGTTATGCTCATTACGCCAGATAGTGAGCGGGCAGGATAGACCACATGATAGAACCTCTTTACAAAGACCGGGTAACCGCCTACTTCGACGGAGAACGCGCCGTTGCCCACATTACTTACAGCGGTGTGCTACATGCAGAAGACAGCAGCGCCGCCTACGAGTGGCTGCAAAGGTTGATCGAACAGATCGGCATTGAAAATATTCGTGGGGAAGTGTTCGACTTTACCGAAGTGCGCCAGTTCCAGCCAGATAACCTGATTGACGCGAAAAAGAACAGCCGCAAGCTCAACCTGCGCGTGAACATCCACAATACGCCGGTGGCAATGGTGGTGCGCGATGCCGTTCACCGCGAGATTTTGCGCGGCCCCATGCGCATCGTTGAGGAGAACCGGCGTAAACGCATCGTGGAGACGATGAACGAAGCGTATGCATTCTTCGAGGAGTGGGAGAATGAAATTGCCGATGATGTGCAGTCATCCTGACAATTTTTTATCACATGTAACAGAATAGTAATGCCGTCAGCATCGCGTTACCTTCTACAATAGCTGCATAGAGCAGAGTGAAGGGAACACGATTGATGGTTATTGCACCCCTGTCGCTGGAAAACGTGACCACACACTTCGATGAAAAGCGTGCCATTGCCCATATCACCTATCGGGGCATATTGCGGGCAGGTGACAGCGAAGCGGCTTATAAATGGCTGG
>JBCCQC010000355.1:0-5396 GCA_039024535.1 Chloroflexota bacterium | reverse complement strand
CAGATGACTCTGACGACATGTTGGATGACTATACGGAGCGGTTCTATGACGAGCGCCCCGGTTTTGAAGAAATTGACGAAGTAGAATTCGAGGACGGCACGTTCCGGCGCAGCTACCGCACACGTGGTTTTGAGGGCTTCCCGGCGGGGCAGGTGGATGTGTTCTTCTTCTCATCGGCAGACCGGCTGGCTGTGCTGGAGGTGTATTCTGCGGATGTGACGGGCAATGATCTGGTCGATACGTTCCAGAATATCGTGGACTCGTTCACGCTAAAAGCCCCGTAGCGTCTTATGCAGCCAGATGCCTCGAAGATACACTCAATGCCAGCCGCCGCATCGAACAACCCCACCCGCAGTATGCCGACCGGCTGCACGCGCTGATTACCGCGCCCGTGCCACAGTCTGCGTGTATGATGCTGGATATGGTGGTAGCGCTGCAACCCGGCCTCCCACCGGAAAGTATTGCTACAGTGCGGCGGGTGATTGCCGGAAGTCGGGTATCTGGTTGATGCAACAGCGCATTCATCAGTGTATGTGGAGGACGAGGCGTGCCCCGTCCCCTACAGCAATGGTGAAGGTTATAGTCTACTCCGGTGAGCCGAAGCCCACACCCTTGTAGCCTACGTTGTTACGGCGCAGCAGGAAGTCGTCGCGCATGTTGATCTGGTCGCGCAGGCTTTTGAACGAGTCTTCCAGTAAATCTGCACTCAGGTCGGGCAGGTCATCGCGGGCGACCTGTGTGAGCGCGTAAATTGCTACCTCGCGGATGAACGCGCCGGGGTAGCCCACCAACCGGGACGCCACCTCTGTGTGGCCATCTTCCCACAGGTCGCCCAGGTACAGGCGCAGCATCTTTTCGGTGTCTTCCTTGCGGTTCATCTCCGGGACGATGAAGATACGATCCAGGCGGCCCGGACGCTTGAGCACGCGCTCATCGATGGCCTCCGGGTAGTTGGTGGTGGCGATCAGCAGGGAACCGTGCTCGTTAATCTGCCCTTCGGAGCCGTCCAGCACGTTGAGCACCAGTGCTTTTTCTTCGTTGTGCAGGTAGGCGTCCAGTTCTTCCAGGATGATGAGCGCGGGATGGTTCGACCGTGCAACGATACTCAGTGCCCGCTGGATTTTGCGGAAGGTGGGGCCTTCTTCGTCTGCGCTGGAGATGTACGTGACGAGAAAATCCTGCTCCAGTGCCCACTTTGCCAGTGCGCTGCACAGCATAGTTTTGCCTGTGCCGGGGACACCGGCAAACAGCATCTTGCGGAACGGCTTGAGGTTGAGGCGCCTGTACACGTGAATGCCCCGGCTGAAAAATGACTCTACATCGTCGAAAATACTGTCTTTGACCTCCGGGGGCAGTACAATGTCGTCCCATTCCGTTTCCGGGGAAAACGAGGTCGTCCAGCCGCCGATGATATGCACTTTTTGCTGTGGCTTGAGTGCCCGGTCGATGCGTTTGCACTCGCGGACGAAGCCCTGCCATACCGGTTCAAATGTGGCTGGCAGTGCAATCATGCTGATAATATCTTCGTCGTAAAAGTCATCCGAGGTAAAGACGGCAATCAGTGGGATTTCTACAGTGTCGCCGTTTTCGGTGTGTTCGAACCTGTAGAGGAAGCCGCCGGAGTGATAGGTGATCTCTTCATTGGAAGATTCCATGAGGATTACGGGCGCGATCTCCTGATCGAACGGTGTGTAACCGGTGTAGCGGTAGCCTTCTGGCAGGTCGGTTTCGTCTTCGTAGCGGGCCAGCACATTGCGGTTCACCACCGTCTCGGATGTCCATAGCACCTGCCACTGGTCGGCGTCATGGCCTGCAATCCACTCATTCTGTAGCCACTGGCTGATCTGTTCAATTTTGAGGGGGCCGGGGGTGCTGGTGTTACTCGAATCAAAAGGGCTTTTCATAGGGTATCCGTGCCGGTTGTGAGCGTAAATTATCGTCTGGAGATCATTATGGTAGGCAAATTGTAGCGAACGACTGGCTGTGAATCTATAGCGGATACATCGGGGCACTGATCGGGGTTCTCTGGTTAACAGCACCTGTGATCCGGGTATACTGAGATCAAATCGCTGGCTTTTCCAGCATGGAGCCGAAAGAGAGATACATCGATGGACACCGAGAAACCCCGTGTTGCCCTGCTGATAGACGGCGATAATGCGCTGCTGGAACACATTGCGAAGCTGGTGCGCTTTGCCCATAAAAACGGCACGGTCACGGTGGCGAGTGCCTACGGCGACTGGAAAACACGCCCGCTTTCCCGGTGGAAGCAGAAAGTGGCCGATGCTGGCGTCACCACGGAGCAGCGTAACCGTACCCGCAAAAACGCCACGGATAAGCAGCTTATTAACCGGGCGAAGAACCTGCTCAAGAAAGACGCGGCAGATGTGTTCGTCATTGCGTCCGGCGATGGTGATTTTGCGCCGGTCTGCCGCGAGATCCGCAAAAAAGAGAAGACCGTGATTGTTGTCGGGGTGCAGCGCCACACGTCGAAGGTGTTGTTACAGGCGGCGAGTAAGTTTGTGGCGTATGAGCGATTATAAGGTCGGTTTGCATCAGGTAGGGGCATGGCGTGCCATGCCCCTACCGTGCGCTTTAATTTAGCGCAGCGGGGCCATGTGAATGATCGTCACGCCGTCGCCGCCCTCGTTGGGACGTGCCGCCGTGACTTTGCTCACCAGCGGGTGGCCGTCTACCACTTCACGCACGGCCTTGCGCAGTGCGCCTGTGCCCTTCCCGTGGATAATCCGCGCGAATGGCAGCCCGGATAAATACGCCGTGTCGATGTATTCGTCGAGTTTTTGCAGGGCGCCCTCTACGCGCTGGCCGCGCAAATCCAGTTCCAGCCCGGGCGATTCGACCACCGGACGATCTTCTTTGTACTGGCGTCCGCGCCGCCGCTTTGACTGCTCTTTTTCTGCGATTTTCTTGTCGATGCGGTTGGGGCGGCGGATGTCGTGGATGCCCACGCGCACCTTGAGTGTGCCCACCTGCACCATCGCTTCTTCCTCGTCCAGTTCCACCACCTGGCCCTCAGCTTTGAGTGTTTCCAGCCAGACGGTATCACCGAGGCGGGGCCGCCAGCCATCGCTTTCTGCCGGTGGAACCTCGATTGCGCCTTCTTCTACAGGCTGGCGGGTGTATTCGACGAGGCGGTCGGCCGTTTCCTGGATGGCCTTGAGGTTTTCCAGTGGCAGCGAGGCCGAGCGCATATCATTGCGCAGCCGCTTGATTTCTTTGCGCAGTTCTTCCACTTCGTTTTCGGCTTTGCGCTGTGCCGTGACCAGCACATCACGCCGTTCATCTTCGAGTTTGTCCAGGCGTTCGCGGAGTTCGTCGCGTTCGGCGGCCATATCTTCCTGAATCGCCTCGATTTCCATTTCACGCTGCCGGATGCCTTCGCGGGAGCGGTGAATTTCGTTGAGCAGCTTCTCGGCGTCCAGTTCCGCGCTGCTGACCATTGTTTTCGCGTCCTCGATAATCATGTCGTCCAGGCCGAGGCGCTCTGCAATTGCCAGTGCGTTACTGCGCCCCGGCAGCCCGATTATCAGGCGGTAGGTGGGCGAGAGCGTTTCGAGGTCGAATTCCATGCTGGCGTTGCGCACACCCTCGGTTTCTACGGCATAGTTCTTCAGTTCCGGGTGGTGCGTTGTGACCATTGTGGTGGCACGGCGGTCTACCAGATGGTTCATGATGGCGCGGGCCAGTGCGCTGCCCTCTGCTGGATCCGTCCCCGCGCCCACTTCGTCCAGCAGCACCAGCGAATGATCGTCGCACTCGTCGAGAATGCGGATGGTGTTCGTCATGTGCGCGGAAAACGTACTGAGCGACTGCTCGATGCTCTGTTCGTCGCCGATGTCGGCGTAAATGCCGGTGAATACGCTGAGTTTGGCCTCCACGCAGGGCAGGTGCATCCCGCATTGTGCCATGACGGACATGAGGCCCACGTTTTTAAGCGCGACCGTTTTACCACCTGTGTTGGGGCCGGTAATCACCAGCGACCATGTATCCTCGCCAAAATCAATGTCAATCGGCACCACTTTGCCGGGGATGAGCGGGTGACGGGCCTGCTCTATGTAAACGGTGCTGCCGGGGTGCTCCGGGTAATCCGGGTGCGGCTTGAATGGCAGGAAAATCGGCTGGATAGCCCCCAGTTGTTCTGCGTATTCAGCTTTGGCCTTCACCAGATCGAGATAGGATAGCACGTCCACGGTGCGCACCACGTCCTCGCTTACTCCGGCGACGGCCTCTGTGATGGCGGCCAGAATGCGGCGAATCTCTTTTTCTTCCTGGAGTTGCAGGTCACGCCACTCGTTGTTGAGTTCGACGGTGTTTTCTGGCTCCACGAAGATGGTGGCCCCGGACGACGATGTATCGTGCAGGATGCCGCGCACGCGCCCTTTGAAGTCTGCTTTGACGGGCACCACATAGCGACCGTTGCGCATGGTGATGATGTTTTCCTGGAGGTATTGGGCGGTGCCGGGGTTGCTGATGAGTTTGTTGAGTTTGGTTTGCAGGCGGTCGAACGTCACTTTGAGATCACGGCGGATCATGGCGAGGCGTGGGCTGGCTGTGTCACGGACTTCGCCGTTATCGTCAATGGCGCTGTCGATGGTGGTTTGCAGGTCGGTACACGGCTGGATTTCCGACACGATTTCGGCCAGCAGCGGGTACTGATGCTGCATTTTACCGAGTGAGCGCTGCAAGGTTTCGGCGCGGCGCAGCGTCATGCGGATATCGAGCAGCACGTTGGGTTCAATGACCACGCCGCGCAGCGCACCGATGGCCGGGTCGCGCACATCGCGCACACCGCCCATGTTCAGGCGATGCTCGTTTTTCTCCATCAGGTCGCGCACTTCGGTCACTTCCTCCTGCCACGCTTTTGCCTCGTCGTAGTCCGTGGTGGGGAACAGGTCGTGGGCCAGTTTTTTACTCGCGGAAAACGAGGTGTGGCTGGCAAGGCGCTCTAAAATTTTCTCGAACTCGAGGGTTCGCAGGGTTTTTTCGCTTATCATCTCTGTCCGGTTTTCTCTGTCGTCTGTCGATGGGTCGGTTTGCATCGGGTTCACAGGCGGACAGAGCAGGCTCTGTCCCTACAGCCGTGGTGAAAATACCCTGTAGGGAAAGGGCAATGCCCTTTGCACCGCGAACCCGGTGATGTTAAATCTGTACGGTCGGGAATAGATTACAAAACTGGTTCAGTATAGTCTGGAAGGGGTCAGGGTTCAATTGTCGGGCGCATTTCCTGATGAAATGTTTACATGCGCTTTATCAAAATCACGTCTTCCAGTATTCCAGCCACGGGTACTCCGGATGAAGTCCTTGCAAATAATCCCGGACTACCTCTTCAGGCATTGAATTCCATGCTCTTGCTTCCCACACAGCCGCCTTTGGTTTCT
>JBCCQC010000354.1:0-5405 GCA_039024535.1 Chloroflexota bacterium | reverse complement strand
TTTTTACGATGCGCTCTAACTCGTTCCGCTCTTCATCCGTCAGGTTCACCACATACGTTTGCTTGCGTCCCATGAGCGCTGTATCCTCGTTTTTGGATACATTCTACACTTCTTCGAAAACTAAATTGGTCATGCACTACTCGCCAGACGGCAAAAAATAGTCTATACTATACGTGGTCGGCAGGAAGGTCGGCCACACCATAGCATGATAGAGCGGTTGTGTCACACAATGTGGGCGGAACCGCCGTTTGTGTTGCTTCTTGACACATGTTCGAAATATGCCTATACTACCCTGTACGAAATGTCTATAGCTACAAGTGATACGGCGTTGAGGAGATAACATCTTCAGAACGCTTTTTGTGTCTACAGATGCTGTGGCACCCCACCGTATGTGAAGTCACTTCACATCCAAACATAGCAGTTCCACCCACCCGCTAACCAGGAGGACACGCCTTGGAGGCGAAAGATTTTAGCGCACTGCGTATCAGCCTGGCTTCACCAGACCAGATTCTGTCATGGTCTTATGGTGAGGTCACAAAGCCCGAAACAATTAACTACCGCCGTCTACGCCCGGAAAAGGATGGTCTATTCTGTGAAACCATCTTCGGCCCAACGAAGGATTACCAGTGTTACTGCGGTAAGTACAAGAACATCCGCTACAAGGGAATCATCTGCGATAAGTGTGGCGTAGAAGTCACCCGCGCCAGTGTTCGTCGCGAGCGTATGGGACACATCGCGCTGGCTGCACCGGTGGCACATGTGTGGTACACGCGCCGCGTGCCAAGCTATCTGGGTTTGCTGCTGGACGTGAGCCGTCGTAACCTGGATCGTGTGCTGTACTTTGCACAGTACGTTATTACCAATGTAGAAGAAGAAACCCGCCAGAAGTCGCTCAAGCGCATTGAGCGTGAGCTCGTTGAAAAAGAAGCGGCTATTTCCAGCGAAATTGAAGGCCGGATGCGCGTCGTACAGGAAGAGCGTGACGCTGCTCTGGGTTCTATTGACGAGCGCGTGGAAGAGATCAAGGCGCACTTTAAAGAAGAACTGACCCGCCGCAGCGATGCCCTCGTGCAGGAAGCCTCCGGCGTGCAGGCCCGCATTGAGCGTCTGCTGAACCAGAACGCTACTGATGACATTGTGCTGGAAAGCGCCGGTGAGGTCATCGTTGAAGAGGGTGACCCGATTACAACGGAAGCACTCTCCGATATTCAGGAAATCGTGAACGCCTACCTTAATGAACTGGAAACAGAAATTGAGGAAGAAACACGTCACGAAATCGACCGCGCCCGCCATGAATTTGACAACTTCTCAGGTGAAAGCGCTGAGGGGTTGGACGAGCACGTTGACGAGCTCGAAAAGCGAATGCAGGTCATCCGGGACAGCGCCCGCCGTGCCCGTGAAGACATTGAACGCCTTGAAATCGGTCAGTTCCTGTCAGATTCGCAGTACCGCGAGATGAAGAGCCGCTACGGGAACATCTTTAACGCGAACATGGGGGCCGAAGCGTTCCACGAGATTCTCCAGAACCTCGACCTGGATAAACTATCCGTCGAACTGTGGCACGAAGTCCGTACAACGCGCTCCAAACAGCGTAAGAAGAAAGCAACCAAGCGCCTGACAGTGCTGGAAGCCCTGCGCAAGAGCGACAACCGTCCAGAATGGATGATTCTCACGCAGCTTCCGGTAATCCCACCCGACCTGCGCCCGATGGTGCAGCTTGATGGTGGCCGCTTTGCAACCAGCGACCTGAATGACCTTTATCGTCGCGTGATTAACCGCAACAATCGTCTGAAGCACCTGCTGGAACTGGGCGCACCAGACGTAATCGTGCGCAACGAAAAGCGTATGCTCCAGGAAGCGGTAGATAGCCTGATTGACAACAGTCAGCGTGGTAAGGCGCTCAGCCGCCGTGGTCGCCGCGAACTGAAGTCCCTGAGCGATATGCTCAAAGGTAAGAAGGGCCGCTTCCGTCGCAACCTGCTCGGTAAACGTGTGGACTACTCCGGTCGTTCGGTGATCGTGATCGGGCCAAAGCTGAAGCTGTATCAGTGTGGGCTGCCAAAGACGATGGCGCTGGAGCTTTATCGTCCGTTTGTAATCAGCCGGTTGGTACGCTACAGCTATGCCAGCAATGTAAAGGGCGCCAAGCGCATTATTGAGCGCGAACGCCCCGAGGTGTGGGAAGTGCTGGAGGAAGTCATCCAGGAGCGCCCCGTACTGCTGAACCGTGCGCCGACACTGCACCGTCTGGGCATTCAGGCGTTCGAGCCGCAACTTGTTGAGGGTAAGGCGATTCAGATTCACCCGCTGGTATGTTCTGCCTTTAACGCGGACTTCGACGGTGACCAGATGGCTGTTCATGTGCCGCTGAGTGACAAGGCCGTGAAGGAAGCCCGCGAACTGATGCTGAGCACGAACAACCTGCTCAAGCCATCCGACGGTTCACCAATTGTTGGTCCGTCCAAGGACATGGTTCTCGGCTGCTACTACCTGACAATGGATCCGACAGTGGAAATTGTGGCCCGTCCAGATCGTGCCGACGACTTCCGCTCTTTCGATACCCTCCAGAACCCGGACAATAAGATCGGCGTGGCGTTCCGTTCCAATGGCTACTACTACGCACTGGATCATGACATCCCCGGTATTGTCGAGTTCGAGAGCGTAACAGAGGAAGATGAGAATGGCCGCAAGGTCATCACAGAAACCGCTGTTGACCGCACCCTGCGTGCTGTCATGGAGGGTGAGGTGGACGCCACACTCGCGAACGCAGTGGAAGTGCGCAAACTTATCAAAAAGCGCGGTTGGGAGAACGAGCTCGTCATCACCAACCTGCATGAGCGCCGCATGGTTGTCGACATGGATGAGGTGGAGTACCTGTACAGCATCGGCCTGGTACAGCTTCACACGCCGATTCTGCTGGGTAACTACAACGATGAGATCGGCCCACAGGAAGAGCCAGAACCGACTACCGTCGGACGTGCGATCTTCAACCGCATTCTGCCGGATGAACTACGCTTCGTGCAGGAAACATTCGGCAAGAAGGGACTGAAGAACCTTGTAGCACGCTGCTACAACACCATCGGCGGTGAGCGCACCACGGATGTGGTAGACGCCATCAAGAACTATGGCTTCAAGTATGCGACCGTTTCGGGCACCACTATTGCTGTCTCCGACCTGACGATTCCGGCAGAACGTCCGGGTGTACTTGAGGCTGCCGAGGAAGTGGTTGAACGTGCAGAACGTGACTTCCGCCGTGGCCTGCTGACCGAGGAAGAGCGTTACCAGATCACGATTGAGCAGTGGACAAACGCAAAGGACACGCTCCAGGAAATGATCCGCTCTACGCTGGATCCATACGGCCCGATTGCAAT
The DNA here is from genome assembly GCA_039024535.1 of Chloroflexota bacterium. Lineage (GTDB taxonomy): Bacteria > Chloroflexota > Anaerolineae > Aggregatilineales > Phototrophicaceae > DAOTTY01. The sequence continues at coordinate 2,034 of JBCCQC010000354.1, read as the reverse complement.
CATGGCGATTTCTGGCTCTACCAAGGGTGGCTTTGGCCCGATCACGCAGCTTGCCGGTATGCGCGGCCTGATGGCCGATCCTTCGGGGCGTATCATAGACCTGCCGATTCGCAGCCACTTCCGTGAGGGACTGACCGCACTGGAATACTTCATCTCCACGCATGGTGCGCGTAAGGGCCTTGCAGACACCGCGCTGCGTACTGCTGATGCCGGTTATCTGACGCGCCGTCTCGTAGACGTAGCGCAGGACGTGATTATCAACCGTACCGACTGCGGCACAGAAGCCGGTATGTGGATCAGCCGCACCCAGGACATCGCCGGACAGTCCATGTATGATCGGATCATCGGGCGTTGCGCTGCAATTGATATTATCGACCCCGACACGGGCGAAATTATCGTGCGCCGCAACGAGATGATTGATGAAGAAATTGGTGAACGTATTCAGGGCACCACATCAATCACAGATGTGTCTGTCCGCAGCCCGATGACCTGCTCGTTGATTCATGGCATCTGTGCTTTGTGCTATGGTCGTGACCTTGGCCGTGGCGAAATGGTGGAGATTGGTTCTGCCGTCGGCATTATCGCGGCACAATCCATCGGTGAGCCGGGCACGCAGCTTACCCTGCGTACATTCCACTCCGGTGGTACAGCCCAGGCCAGCGGCGACATCACCAGCGGTTTGCCACGTGTGGAAGAGCTTTTCGAAGCACGCAAAAAGCCAAAGGGTGAAGCCATCATCAGCGATATTGGCGGCACCATCCGCCTGACGAAGCGTGACGGCATTCGTATTGCGACTGTCATTGACAGTGAAGTCTTCCGCGATGAGTATGTGATTCCAGGTGACTGGGAATTGCTGGTCGAAGATGAGCAGGTCGTCAAGGAAAACGAGAAACTGGCAGAATCCCCCGATGGCGGCGAGGCAACGCTGGCCCGTATCGGCGGTAATGTGTACATGGAAATGGACGATCAGGGTCGGCATGTGCTCTACGTGCGCTATGAAAAGCGCTATGAAGAGGAGTACGAACTGCCATCCAACTCCCGCCAGATGCCGGATATTTTCGATGGGGCGCAGATTAGTGCCGGCCAGCAGCTTACGGAAGGTTCCAAGAACCCACATCGTATCCTGCGTATTCTCGGTTCAGAGGCAGCCCAGCTTTACCTGCTGACTGAAGTCCAGAAGGTGTACCGCAGCCAAGGTGTAGATATTTCCGACAAGCACTTCGAGATCATGATCCGCAAGATGCTCTCAAGGGTACAGGTCACGCGCAGTGGTGACAGCAACCTGCTGCCGGGTGAACTCATTGATCAGTTGCAACTGCTGGACATCAACGAGAAGCTGATTGCGGAGAATATGGAACCGGCTGCTGGTGTACCCGTACTGCTGGGTGTAACCAAGGCTGCACTGAACACAGACAGCTTCCTGTCTGCGGCCAGCTTCCAGCACACTATCCGTGTTCTGGCTGGTGCCGCCATCGAGGGCAAGGTTGACCGCCTGTACGGTCTGAAGGAAAACGTCATCATCGGTAAGCTGATCCCGGCAGGGCGTGGCTTCCACACGTACAAGGATCGTGAGCTGGCCGTGCCAAACCTGACGTTGCAGACGCAGGGATCCTTTGACGCTGAAGGTGAGGCAGAGGACGACGAAGACGTTCTCGTCTCAGGTGACTGATAAGACGAGTGAAGTCTCTTGAGCCTGACTCGTACGTCATCGCAGGTGAACTGTTAACGGACAGTAGCCTGCATGGGGTCGTGTTCCGGCTCAAGAGTGGCGGCTCTGGTGTTAGGATTGTCTAGAGCCAGATAAACATCGTCTGTGTGGATCGATCTCATCCACCAGCAAGTACATCTGGCGGTCAAAATCCTGTCTGGTGCATAACGGCGGCACGTAAAAGCACTTCGCCATTACATTGACGCCAGCGTTTGCCACTGGCGTCAACGGTCTATGGGTTTGGCTGGCAATGTCCGATCAATCCATAACCCGATTTGCGTTTCCACTCCAAAATCGGATTACAAAATTTATCGTGCGCTGTACCC
>JBCCQC010000353.1:0-5440 GCA_039024535.1 Chloroflexota bacterium | reverse complement strand
CTCCACCAGCGAGTTGGACGACAAAATCATCGCGCTCTATGCTCGTGGAATGACCACCCGCGACATCAGCGCCACGCTGCACGAGATGTACGCGATGACGGTGAGCGCTGACACCATCTCGCAGGTCACCGACAGGGTGCTGCCGCTGGTGAAGGAATGGAAACATCGCCCGTTAGACGCGGTGTATCCCATCGTGTGGCTGGATGCGGTGCATGTGAAGCTGCGCCACGAGCGGCGGGTGCTGGCACGACCGGTGTATGTGGTGCTAGCGGTGGATTTGTAGGGGCGCAAATCGGTGCTGGGGCATTGGTTGGGCACGGAGAGTGAGGGCAGCAGCTTCTGGCTGGGCATCCTCACCGATCTGAGTCATTACCACCAGAGCACCCCGCGCCTGCTGGGTGTTACCCCATCCGCCTTACCTCTTTACTGTGAACCCTCAGGCAGAATCTGGCAAATCTACCGTAACCTGCCGGTTTAAATTCCGTCGATACACATGTAAGCCCGATTCAATATCAGGAGTGAACACCATGCTACAAACATCTTTTTCGTTGAAGTACCTGCACCTGTTGTTCGTTATCGCCCTGCTCACAGTTACAGTGACACACGCCCAGGAAGCCACACCTCAGAGAGATGCGGCGATTTCCTTCGACAACGCTATCGTGACCGAGATCACGACGGAGGGCGTGATTGTCAACGGCCTTACCATCCTGATTGCCCCCGGCATTCTGGATGACGATGACGACGCTATTGAAGTGGGGACAGTATTGGATGTGGATGGTGTGCTACGGTCAGATGGCACGGTGGTTGCGGTCACCATAGATATTCTGGATGACGATGATGATATGACTGCTACGCCGACAGCGAATGTGACGGCTACCGATACATCTACCCCAACGATGACGCCTCTGCCGGGCACACCAGACACCACACCGACCGCCGACCCCACCCCACCAGCCCCCACCATGACAAGCACCGTCAGCGACGATGACGACGGTGGGGTTATCATTGTAGTTGAAGGGCCAGTTCAGCAGATTAACGTCAATGTGATTACGATTTATAACCTCGACATCGTGCTCGAGCGCGACGCCCCGGCCCTGACCGTTATTCGCATCGGGGATATTGTTCGGATTGAGGGCATACTGCCGGGTAGTGATGATGACGATGATAACGACGACGACAACAGAGTTGATCTGTCAGACACGGTAATCGTAGCGGTCAATATCACATTCATCAGTGTCGAAGTTGTGATAGTTGACGGTCTCATCTGGCGCGACAGTGGAGACTGTACGGACGCCCCCCCGGCCCTCGTCATAGATGGCGGTGGTGGTATCGAATGGTTGCTCCGCTGTAACCGACCACAAAACGACAACGGTGGCAACCGGGATGGCGGTAACGGCGGTGGCGGCGGTGGTGGTGGCGGCGGTGGAGATAACGACGACGACGATTAAACTGAACACGCAGGCGAACCGGGGCATCTGATAACGATGCCCTACCACAACGCAGGCTACAGGAGTTGATACCAGACATGTCTATGCCAGACCGGTTGAACGCCTATCTCAATCGTCCGATCTCTGTTGTGCCGCTCGTTCTGTTCCGCATCACGTTTGGTGCGATTATGATCTGGGAAGTGTGGCGCTATTTTCACTACAATCGTGTTGAGCGCTACTACATGCGCCCGACTACATTGTTCCCATATCGCGGGTTCGAGTGGTTGTCCCCCCTCCCCGGCGATGGGATGATATGGTTGTTTTACGCGCTGGCGGTGCTGGCCGGTTGTATCATGATCGGTCTGTTCTACCGGGCCAGCACCGTGCTATTCTTCGTGGCATTCACCTATATCTTTCTGCTGGATCAGGCACAGTACCTCAATCACTTTTACCTCATCAGTCTGTTGAGTTTTATTCTGATCTTTCTACCCGCAGGGTGTGCGTTCTCTGTGGATGTGTGGGCTGGCATGGTCAGTCATCAGTCGATGATACCTGCGTGGGGGCTTAACTGGCTGCGATTTCAGATTGCCGTCCCATATGTTTACGGTGGGTTTGCCAAACTCAATGGAGACTGGCTGCGCGGCGAACCAATGGGAATGTGGCTGGCAGTCCGTACGGACTTTCCCGTCATTGGTCGCTGGTTCACAGCGGATTGGGCCGGTTTAGCGTTCAGCTATGGTGGCTTGCTGTTTGACCTGTTGTTTGTGCCACTGGTGTTGTGGCACCGAACGCGCTGGTTTGCAATTGCACTGACTACTATGTTCCATCTAACAAACGCACGGCTGTTCAACATCGGCATTTTCCCGTGGATGATGCTGGCAGCAACGGTTGTCTTCCTTCCAGCGTCATGGTTCCGACGACGGGTCGATGCACCACTCTCCCCCCAGCCTCAGCTTCGTGGCGTGCTGGTGGGCGTGTTGGCTGTCTATGTTGCTTTACAGCTTCTGATACCGCTGCGGCATGTTGCCTATCCATCGAACCCGAGCTGGAGTGAGGCAGGACACATGTTCTCGTGGCACATGAAACTTCGCTCAAAAGATGCTGATACGCGCTTTTTTGCTTACGCGCCGGAGTCAGGCCGCTTCTGGGAAGTGGATGCCACGCCATACCTGACGCCGCGCCAGCACGAGCAAATGAGCGATCACCCGGAGATGATCCGCCACATGGCTATGTACATAGGCGCTGAACTCCATGAGACACAGGGCGAACCAATTGCCGTCTATGCATGGGCGATGGTATCGCTCAATGGCAGGCTGCCTCAGTTGATGATTGATCCATCGGTTGACCTGACCCGAACTATGCTGAATTGGGGAGAGAATGACTGGGTACTCCCCCTCCTCCAGCAAAATATTCACCCCACGGATAGGCCACCCCTGCTTTTGCTCCAGCGTGATGCATATACAGCCGTGGTCAACATCGGGGCCACCCCCGCAAGCATGGCAGATTATTCTCTAATCCCCGGTGAATGTGTGTTGTGGACGAGACCTGATACCAGCACGCCGGTACTCCCCTGCAACGCTGTTGCAACCAGCATGACAGCCCACCTGCCTGCACTGATGGGTGATGATCTTCACTGTATTGCTGATGGCGATACCTGCATCGCAGGTACCGCCCATGTAGAAACAAAGCTAACGCGGCATCACACACAGCGTCAGGGCGGATGGATCTGCCGCAGGGCACGATTTCAACTCAGCGTTTCCGGTCGTAGCAGCATCCAGCAGGAAACCGATCTGCCAGAATGCCGCGTCCCCGGCGACAGACAGCTCCGCCACGACATCGCAGGGCCGGGGAGCCTGTGCATCACCTGTCGTTAGCAGAACACACTGATTCGGCGCAAGTCTCGTGGCATCTGCAACAATAGTCGGATCTGTGAGGAACATTTGCAACCCGAACGGTTGCATGGTCTGGGCGCTGATGAGCGGTGTCTGGTCAAGCGGCATCCACTGGTCTGGCGAGGTGTTGATCACCGTAAAAGCATTGGCAGTGTAGGCGAAGTGCAGGTACGGCGTGTTGATGGTGGCTCCATCCGTACCGCCGAGAGCAAAATCACAGCGCAGCGGTTGTGTACCGGCGGGGGCTGCCGGGCAGGTCACGCGGGTGACGCCCCCCTGAACTACACTGAACTCAGTTACTCCAGCCAGGGCCGTCCAGAAGTGTTTGACCGTATCATTGGTTCCCAGCCATCGAATGCCATCACATTCTGGCAAACGCTTGGGATCCCGGCGGGTTGTAACCGACCACAACTGACCACAGTCGCCGGGTTCGATGATAGGGTTCCACTCCGCCGCGCTGAAGAACCGGGTACCATCGGCAGTGTTAAACGTCAGGCCATTGGTCGTGAGTGGTGCCGCAGTTGGGTTTACCAGGGTAATATCGTTATCATCGTAAAGCAGGGTCAGGGTCGCAGTCGTCAGGACGGTCACATCGACCTCGGTACCATAAGGCATGGTTTCCCCTGCTGCCACAGATTGGCCACCGATGGTGTTTGGCGGATTCGGGGATAATTCGGTCCAGGCTGCGCCAAGTTCCACGCCCAGTCGCAGTCCAGCACGGTTGAGTTCGGCGGCAGCCTGCGGCACATTGAGTCCCGTCAGGTCTGGCACAGTAATGGGGTCATCCTGGGCGAGTGTCACTGTAACAGCCCAGAACAGCCCGATAATCAACATCAACGAGAAATAGGGTTTCATGAAAGACCTCCATTGGCTTGAGTTACATCTATACGACGAGCGAGCCTGCCAGAAGTTACGGTGTATTCCGGGGTATGAACACGAGGAACTGCCCGCATGATCGTTATCGTGCTGCCAGATGTAGAAGCAGAAGATGAATTACTGGTTCGCGCCCGCGATGGTGACCAGCGTGCTGTTGCATATATTTACGATGCTTACTTCCCCCCAATTTATCAGTTCATCCGGCTGCGGGTGGGAGATGAACCCACTGCTGATGATATTACCAGTCAGGTCTTTGCAAAATTTATCATCGCACTGCGCGGAACGAATGCCCCACATAAAAGCCTTCGTGGGTGGTTATTTCGGGTGGCTCGTAATGAACTTGCCGACCACTTTCGTCGGGATGAACCGCTCCCGTTAGAAACTCTTGACCAGTGGCTGGCATCTCCCCCGGAGCAAGGGCCAGAAGTGCAGGCACTCCAGAACATCGAAGTTGAGCGGGCCAGACGTGCGCTGCGTATGCTCTCCCCGGCCCAACAGGAGGTGCTGCTACTACGCTTCGACCAGCAGCTCAGCCTGAAGGAAACTGCTGATGTTATGGACAAGAACGTCAATGCAATCAAAGCCCTCCAGTTCCGTGCGGTGAACACACTGCGGATGATCCTGGAAGAAGCGGAGGTCAGCGAATGATTGATGAACGGCTCATTGACGCCCTGAATGACTGCATTGACCGCATGGCAACAGGGGAAACCATCGAAACCTGTCTGTCGCGCTATCCCGAATTTGCACCCGACCTGCGCCCGATGCTGGAGGCGGGGCTGCTCACACAGCGTCTATCTTACAGTATGCCACAGGTCGATGCCGCACGAACACGGGTTCGCCGTCGCCTGGGACGATTGCTCGGGCCACCCCCCTTCCTGACACGCTGGACTGTAACACTGGTGCTGTTGTCGCTGATGATCGGGGGTGGGATTGGAGGCACCCTTGTTGCTGTTAGCCGACTGATGCTGGCAGAACGCCCACCGGCAATTGTACTCGTTACTGTTGTGACGGCGACCATGCCACCAATAACTGCGACCAGCACGCCGGTACAGCAGCAGCCGACAATGACAACTATAAGCCGCACACCGACTATGACACCTGCACAGCAGCAAACGTCGACACAGATGCCAGCGCTTACACTACCACCGCTCCCGACCGGGACCGGATCACCTGCTACAGAAACAGTTCGGCTGAGCATAGAGGGGCCTGTTGACACCATCAATGGCAACACGATCACGATATTCG
>JBCCQC010000352.1:0-5444 GCA_039024535.1 Chloroflexota bacterium | reverse complement strand
TGAACGGATGCAGGCATTCTGCCGACGCCTGCGCGAGGGTGGCACAGACTGCTCCTACCCCGCGCCGGATGAGTTTGTGTTCGGGGTATCGATCAACGGCGATACCCGCGCCTACCCGCTGCGCCAGCTTAACTGGCACGAGATGTTTAACGATGTGATCGGCAGTACCCCGATGTACGAAAACGCCGCCGATACCGAACCGGTGTGCAACTTCCGTGCGCCAACGCCGTTCCGTGCGCTGGGCATGGATGGCGACCGCGTGTTCATCACCGGCAACTCTGCCGGGTGCCCGATTGACGGCTGGATTGACACTGAAGCGGTCATCTGGGCGGCATGGGGCAGTGATGATGCGCCGCTGACGGTGGACGAAGTAACCGAAACCCTGCCAGATATGGGCGCTGGTAATGAAGCCGCAGAGCGCCGCGATGGTGTAACCGGGCGCGTGGACGGTATGCCGATTATGCTGGCGTATTGCACGCTGTGTGGTAGTGGCGTCCTCTACGACGCGACCATCCCCGACCTGACGTACACCGACCTTGAGGGCAACACGGTGGAAGCGGGTGAAACTGTGCTGGAGTTCGGCAGCACGGGTATGCTGATGCGCAGCAACAAGCTGATGTACGACCGCAACACCAACACCGTCTGGAACGCGCTCACTGGTGAACCAGCATTCGGGCCGCTGGTGGATAGCGGCGTGACGCTGGAAATTCTGCCGGTGGTCATCAGTGACTGGGCAACATGGCTGGAAGAACATCCCGATACTTCTGTGCTGTCGCTCAGCACCGGCTTTGATCGTAATTACACCAACGGTGAGGCGTATTCGTCCTACTTCAATAACCCGGATTTCATCATGTTCCCGGTGTGGCAGCAGGATACCTCCGAGCGTGAGAACAAATCTGTTGTGTTCGGGCTGTTACAGGGTGGCGAGCGCAAAGCCTACCCGCTGGACGTGATTATCCCGGAAGTGGTGACAAATGATACCGTGGGCGGTACAGATGTGGTGCTGGTTACACGGGCGACACCGGAGCGTGAGTTCTTTGAGCCGGGCGGCGCAGTAGTACGGGCTTACCGCAGCGAGGGTATGGAATTTACGCCGACGGATGACCCACTAGCAATTGAAGATGCCGACGGCAACGTCTGGCAGGTGACAGAAGCAGCCCTCGTTGGCCCCGATGGTGAAGAACTGCGCCGTCTGGGTGGGCATCTGGCGTTCTGGTTCGGGTGGTATGCTTACTTCCCGGAAACGGCTGTTTATCTGGGTGATACCGCCGCGTCATAAGCAGGGTAGCACACGGTTGGAGGTTTCCAGACCTGAACCCCGTTGACCTGCTGGTATTTAGCATACGCTTAATTTGCGGTGACAGCCGGATTTTTTTAGAGTATGCATAGGCCATCGTGGGATGTAACGGGCAGGCACATGGAAACCTTCGACGTTGATTTTACCGGCTTCGGTGCGGCCATCAGCACCATCTACAACATTATCACCGCTATCCTGCGCAGAGAGCGCGGTATCATCGCAGAGATGCACACCGAGGATGGCGTGCTGCTGCTGTCGTTGGTGGTGGTGTTTATTGCGGGCCTGTCAGAGCGCATCGGGCAGAGCGTAGTACTATTCGTTAACGAAGTTAGCCCGCGCCGGATGGTTTTCAGTCTGGTAGTGGGGGCGCTGTTGTTCGTGGGTGGTTATGTGCTGTGGATGGTGCTCATCTGGGCGGGGGCGTCGCTGTTGTTCCGCCCCGGCGCGAGCTTCCGCGATGTGGCGGTAGCTGTCGGGCTGGGCTATGCGCCGCTGTCGCTGGGCTTCCTTGCGTTAATCCCGTATTTTGGTGGGGGCATACTTTCGCTGTTGTATCTGTGGGTATTTGTGGTGGCAACAGCAGCCGTGGGCGCAGTGCTGAACCTTGAACCGTGGCAGGCCGTATTTGTTTCGTCCGGGGGAATGCTGATTATTCTGGTGGTGCGCTCTACCATCGGGCTGCCGCTGGTTAAAATTGCGCGGCGGATTCGCAATCTGGCGGCGGGCAAGCGCCTTGAACTGAAGGTGCGCGAAGCGGTAGAAAAGCGCGACATTGAGCCGCTGCTGCAACTGATTACCGGGGAGGTTGAGCAGGTTGAGCGCGATAATGAGTGAACTACCGCTGATTTTTACCGTCGCGGGGCTGGCGTTGCTGGTGGGCCTGCTGCTGGCCCCGTTAGAAACGCTGGGCTGGTGGGCTGGCTGGATTGAAGGTGACGAAACCGACAGACCAATGGACGAACCCGCCGATAAACCCCCGGTACCGGACAACATTCGCGGCTACATCGTCTACCTGACGGGCATCAGTGGTGTGAGTGGTGATGTGTTTTTGCCAGAGGAGGAGCGGTTTTTAGAGCGGCTGGACGCTTCACTGGACGATTACGTCGTCGTCAAGGATGTGTACCCCTACAGCGTGCGCAACGAGGCGCTGACCGGGCAACGAGTGTTTGCGCGGGTGTGGCGCTTTGCGCTCAACATGAAACTGAGCGGGAAGGGGTTGCAGCGCTGGCTGGGCTTTTTGATTAACCTGCGCAATGTGTTCCAGGTAATGGTAAGCGCCGACCGACGCTATGGCCCGCTTTACAACACCGGGTTCGCCCGCCTGATTGTGCGCAGCCTGCTGCATCATGGCTATGAGCGCAGCAGCGGGATGCCCGTTTACCTGCTGGGCTACAGCGGCGGCGGGCAGATTGCCATCGGCAGCGTGCCCTACCTGAAGAACATGCTCCGTGCCCCGGTGACGGTGGTGTCGCTGGGTGGTGCGATGGGTGCTGACCCTGGCGCAGAGGACGTGGAGCACATCTATCACCTGTATGGCAAGCGGGATGGGGTGCAGCGTCTGGGCTGGATACTATCACCGAGCCGCTGGCACATTGGCCGGTGGGACATCCTGCCGCTTTCACGGTGGAACCACGCCCGCCGCGAGGGAAAGATGACATTCCTGTTTATGGGTGATATGCGTCACAATGGCAAAGAGGGCTACCTTGACAACGAACACAGCGCTACCGGGGACGGACGCAGTAACCTCACCGTCACGGTAGAGCGCATTGTCGGCATCGTCCGTGAGCACGACGCAACATACTATCACCCGGCAGCGGCATAGTGGCCGTCTACACATCTCTAACCATGATATACGTGCGTTTTACACTGCTCAGAAAAACTTCTAACACACGCTCTGTACTATTCAGACTGTAAACACAAAAGCAAACGCGCCGCGATACAGCGGCAAGAACTTTACAGGAGTGTACCCCATGAGCATTGTTATTCGTCGCAACCCGATTCGTGAAATGGCCGCTATGCAGAGCGCAATGGATCGCCTGTTCGAGGACACATGGCGTGGATTCGGCGTCAACGCAGAGTCCGACAACATGCTCGCCGTTGACGTTCATGAGAACGACGAGGCCTACGCGCTGCTGGCAAATGTGCCCGGTGCCAGCCCGGAAAACATCGAGATCACCCTGCATGACAGCGTGCTGACCATTAACGCTGAACTGCCGCAGGTTGAAGTAGAGGAAGGCACCCGCGTTCACGTTGCAGAGCGTGTATCCGGTAGCTACAGCCGCAGCCTGCGCCTGCCGAAGGCCGTGGATGCCAGCGCCGTCGAAGCCGCCTACGAAAACGGTGTGCTCACGCTGACGCTGCCGAAGACCCCGGACGCCCAGCCACGCCAGATCCCGATTCGCAATGGCGCCGCTGTACTGGCCGAGTAACGATTGATGTGTTGCACGGCGGAGAATCACCCGTCGTAACATCAATCTCCCTCCTTTAGCAAGAACGCCCCCGGCATACGGAGGGCGTTTTTGTTTTGTGTGGCGGCGGTGTAGAATGCGGCCATAGTCGAACTTTAGCAGGGAGGCGCATATGCGGCTGATAGGGCTTTTACTGGTGGTGATTTGGGTGACGGTGGCATGTGGCAGCGAAACGGCGCAAAACGCCGCTCAGACGGGCGTACAGGTAGATATTCGGGATAGCATCGCAGCGCAGGGTATTTTATCGGCCCCGGCGCTGGATTGCGTCGAAACCGACTCTGGCGGCTACTGCCTTGCAACCCTGGAACCGGGTGAGGTTGAGCAGTTTGTGCGCAACATCGGCATGAGCCCGATCAATACGGCGGGCACATCTGTGATGGAGGGATGCAGCGCACGCTCTGATTTTGCAGCACAGCCAGCGTTGACTGCGTATGAGGTCTCTGGCGGCCCGCCCCCACTCACACTGCCCGGTGGCAACCGCTTCAGCAGTATACAGCTATTTTACCGGGAAGACACACAGACGGCGTGCATCGAAGTGACCTACGCCACCGGCTGATGTCTGTTTAAAGTTCCGGTGTGTGCCTCAAACCACGATCAGCCATCACGTAGTTGAGTGCGGCCTCCACAGTATCTACCAGATGTACCCTGCGGGCCAGGCGCGGGTGCCGACGGTGGATAGTTGGCAGGTAGTCCTCATCATGAGAGGCGCCCACGACAATAAAGCGCTGTGTGTTGGGCGTCAGGCGGATAGCTGCCTGTGTGAGCAGAATGGACATCGCATAGCGGTTAGACTGCTGGCTGCGGCGCATATCGGCAATAATGTCTACCCGGTGTGGCATGGCATTGAGCTGCGCATAATAGCAATCGTGGGCTACAGCAATGTAGGTATCCAGCGTCCAGTGGGTGCCGAATGTCATCTGGATAACACTGCCATCGGTGAATGGTTCGGTGTGAATGCAGTCGATACAAATACCCATGATACATCCTTTTGTTTCGTAAGCATTGATTGCATTTACGATCTTTACTCAAACTCCATTATATAGGGGTATTTGTGTTAAGCAACCCTTACGCAATGTAAAGGACACCACAGGGGACGCAACCGGGACACCCCCGGCTACGATGCTAACTGGAGGCTGTGTAGGGTTGTGGCATTGTGCCTATTTCGGGGATTCGTGGGCCATCGGGACGCGGTCGCCATGAAGGGTTAATATCGCGCCACTGGTTGCCGCCCGGTTCATGGCCGAACGTCACGCGGCGAATGTCCGTGCCGTCTGTGCGCATGATGTAAATCGCCCGCCAGAACTGCCCCGGGTCGGACGCGGCAGAGAACACCACCCACTCCCCATCCGGCGAAAGCTGGAAATTCGGCTCCATGTAGACGCGCACATTATTCAGGGCAATATCCGGCGAGTTTTCCACTGGCTGGCTGACGTGCAGGTGGCGCAGCACGCCGCGCCGGTAGGTGAACAGCACATCGCCATCTGCCGTCCACAACGGAGAACTGGCTTCTGGGAATTCTGTCACGCGGATGGGCTGGTCTGCGGCCTGTTCCGGGGAGGGTTGTGCAATCAGCGCCAGCCCGCGTTCACGATAGGGTAACACGAAGATACTATCGGGCTGCTGGGTGTTCGTATTCAGCAGGCCAAACGCCAGCCGTAGTCCATCCGGAGAGAATACCG
>JBCCQC010000351.1:0-5453 GCA_039024535.1 Chloroflexota bacterium | reverse complement strand
CTGACGTTCCGCGCCGATGAGATTAACGATGTCCTCAAGAGCCTCGCCGTGTTCGACCGCGCCGAGGGTGGGCAGGTACTTGGCATTCACTATCAAACGCCGATGGATAAACAAAAACGGCTGGAAACCAGTTCCATTGAGCTTTCTGGCGATAAAAGCCTGGCCGATTTGATTCTGAATTTGCGCGGGCGGCATGTGGTGATGACGTTCGAAACGATGCCGGGGCGCGTGGATACAGTGACCGGGCGTGTGATTGGCATGGATGCCACGCAGGTTGAACTGGATATGTACGACCCGCTGCCTATCCAGATGGGGGAGGCGCGGATTACGCTGCTTTCTGGCGAGGGTGAAATCCGCATTTACCCGCTGGAAAGCCTGCGCTCGTTCAAAATCGAGGATGGGCAATCCGAGCAGGACTTGCACTACTTTCTGGATACATCCATGAGTGAGGATGAGCGCCGTGTGGTCAATGTGCGCCTGAACGACGCCAGCCATGACCTTGTGGTGAGCTATGTAGCGCCCTCCCCGACGTGGCGCGTGAGCTACCGCGTGGTAGCCGAAAGCGAAGACGGCGGCAGCACCGGCAAAGCCCTGTTGCAGGGCTGGGGCCTGTTTGATAACCGGCTGGAAGAAGACCTGGATAACGTGAAGGTCACGCTGGTGGCGGGGCAGCCCATCTCGTTTATCTATGACCTGTACTCGTCGCAGATACCCCACCGTCAGACGGTAAAAGACGAAGCCCGCACCACCGGCCCGATTGCGTTTGCGGCGGCAGCGCCACCATCCCCGGAGCCAGTGGACTTTCCTGAGCTGTTTCGCAATGGCGGTGAAAACAGAGCAATTGTCACAGACTACATGGAGCAGGAGCGCGAGCGCGGCGTCAGTGGCGGCATGAATATTCCAATGGTGATAGACCGAGCAGGTGCAGCAAAATCTACACAATCACAGGCGGAGGGCAAAGCCACCGGCGAGACGTTCCAGTACATCGTGAACACGCCGGTTTCGGTCAAGCGCGGCGAGAGTGCGCTGGTGCCCATCGTCAGTGCAGAGGTGGAATACGAGCGCGAACTGCTCTACAACCACACCAAATTCCAGAATAACCCCGTGGCCGCGCTGCGCTTTACCAACAGCACCGGCCTCACACTGGAACGCGGCCCGGTCACGCTGGTAGAAGATAGTACCTACAAAGGTGAGGCCATTATCGAGTTCACCACGGACGGTAACGCGGTTTACCTGCCCTATGCCATCGAACTGGGCGTGAACGTGAAAGTCGATACCGACAGGGCACGCGAACACCACGCGCTCAATATTGAGAACGGGTATTTGCTGGAACAGTGGTACACCATTATTCAGACCTCCTACACCATCGAAAATACGACCGACGATGCAAAAACCGTCACGGTGGAACAGGCCCTCGGTTCTCAGGATAATCTGTTCCAGACCCGCGAACCGGATAGCGAAACCCTCAATGAGAAACGCTGGCGTGTAGCGGTTGAGGCAAAGTCAAAAACAGTGTTCCGCGTGAACAAGCGCTACATACAATCTCAGAATCACCTGCTGCGCGATCTCAAGTTCGAGCAAATCCAGCGCTGGGCAGATAAACGCTACCTTGACCAGGAATTGTTCGAAGAACTGGGCGAACTGACGAAAACCCTGACGTTCATCCAGAAAACGAAAGACGCTAACTATGCTTTGCGTAACGAGCGCGAAGAAATCTATGGCAGGCAGGAGCAGTTCCGCGCAAACCTGGGCGCGTTGCAGTCCACCGGCAAAGAGGCCACCCTGCGCGACCGTATCCTGGCGCAGTTAACCGCCTCGCAGGATCGTCTGGACGAAATCGAAAAAGCTCTCACCCTCGGAGAGCGCACCATCAACGAGTCTGAGAAGCGTGTAGAAGCCATTATCCTATCACTCACGCAGGGTTAAAATGTGATAAAATCTAAACATTAATGTGCACAACCCTCGACTTTTCCTTAATGAAAGGCGATAATCATCGGATAAAACGACGAGCGGAGATTATCCCATGACGGAGCAAGACGAACAGCCATCTCACCCGGATTACGCCATAGAGGTATGGCCGGATGGTCTGATACATTTTCAGTTTTACAGAATCAGTGATGCTTCGGTACAGGCGTGGTATGTTCTACATCGTGACATGTACGCCGCACCGGATCAACATCATATGGTGTGCATGTTGATTGACCTGCCATCTGAAGACCTGATGCCATTTGCCAGCATTACACAGCGCACAAAAGCGTATCTCAATTCCGGGGCGCCGTCTCTGCCTACCCGCCACGCCTTCGTCACAGATGCGCACATGCCCACAGATTTGATTCAGGGAATGGTCAGGTCGCTGCCATCTATTGACCTGCTCTCCATGTTCTATCCTTCTACCGGGCGCGAAGACGCGATTACATGGCTCTATGCAGAAGCAGAGGAGATCATGGCGCAGGTGACTGACACCAGTCCAACGCACAACTAACCGCAACATCAATCACGTTGATGTCCCCCAGTGCCTCAAACGTCGGGGCATCCAGCGTGGTGTTCTGATAGTCCACAAATAGCTCGAACCCTTCCCCGCGAATCAACATCATTCGGGAAAACTGCGCATAGCTGCGGGCCACCGGCGTAAACAATTCGCCCTGCGGGATGATCCCGGCAATTTCCAGTGCGCCCCGGTCAAAATACACAATTGTGCCCGGTGTGACGATGGACGCCTGTGCATTGGGGTTTTGTGGGGCGGCCTGCGTTGCTGCTGCCGCTGCCGGGGCAGGTTCCGGCTGTTCCAGCAGGTTCAACTCGGTAAACACACTCACCTCGGCTTCAAGGTCAGCACAGTACGTCGGGCTGGCCGGTGACGCCGTGGTCATGAGCAGATTACGGCTTTCCAGCAGTTCTACCAGTGCCTGCGTAGAGCGGTTGCAGCGCATAATTGGCTCATCCCCCAGCCAGTTAGGGGGGCGCACACTGGGCGCAACGACTGTATCGGCCAGCAGTTCCACATCATGCCGGATGTCACGCGCTGTGGCAAAGGCCGTCGTCGGCTGCACGCCGAACCACCCCGGCGGGCGTGTTTGCTGTAGCACCTGGTCAGCAAGAGTTTCCAGGTCTAGGCGGGCGTGCAGGGCCATCTGCGGGTTCATCACGTCAAAGGTGCCATTCCATGTCGCAGGCCGCACAGACGCCCCCAGTGTGTTGTTCGCCAGCAGTTCGATGTCATTACGGGCTGCCAGCAAAATCTGCGAGGGGCGATCCTGGCCGAGAGGGGCGTTACCCGCATCCAGTGCCGGTGTTGTAGGGGTTGCTTCCTGCGCAAAGGCCCCCCCTGCCAGCCCACTGCACACGATGACTACAGTCAATAACCAGCGTCTCACACGCATACTCTCCCTGTTCGCACTCATTAACAGCATTATAGTCATCCTGCGGCCTGCGTGCGCTGGCCTACTCGGTATCCAGTGGCGGGGCGACATCTTCAATATTGTGCTTTACCGCATAAATAGCCGCCTCTGCCCGGTTTTTCACCTCAATCTTGGACAGAATATTGCTCACGTAGTTGCGAACAGTGCCCTCACCAAGGTACAGCTTGGCAGCAATCTGCCGGTTGCTGAGGCCCTGTGCCAGCAGCG
Organism: Chloroflexota bacterium; assembly: GCA_039024535.1. Lineage (GTDB taxonomy): Bacteria > Chloroflexota > Anaerolineae > Aggregatilineales > Phototrophicaceae > DAOTTY01. The sequence continues at coordinate 1,827 of JBCCQC010000351.1, read as the reverse complement.
CCAGTACAGAAAGCTCCTGCTGGGTCAGGTCGGCAAAAAAGGCGGCAGACTGCGCTTTATTGGCTTCGCGCACTTTGCTGAACACACCGGCTGTCAGTGCTGGATCCAGTACACCATCGCCGTTGCCCACACTGCGGACTGCCTTGACGAGATCGTTGTTGCCAATGCGTTTGAGCACATAACCGGACGCGCCAGCGTCAATCGCGGAACTCAGCAGGTCATCCTCGGCATACGAGGTGAGCACAATGACATTCACCCTGTCGGTTGTGTCTTTAATACGCTGGCAGGCTTCTATACCGCTCAGCCCCGGCATACGGATGTCCATCACGACAACATCGGGTTCGTACTGGGCGGCAAGCCGAACCGCCTCTTCACCATCCCCGGCTTCGCCCACCACTTCCATATCTTCCTGGCTATCCAGCAGAATTTTAAGCCCTGCTCGCACCACCGAGTGGTCATCCGCAATCAAAATTCGTAACATCGCCAATCCCATTACACAGTCAGTCTAATTTCCGATTAATTTTACACGATCACCGTTGTGTAATCCATGAATAGAGTATTGAGGTGGTGGTTACGCTCTATCCTGGCGCTCTTGGCCGAGGATGCCCTGTGGCCGCACGACCAGCACGATAAACAACAGCAAAAAAATCACGGTGTTACGGTAGCTACCGCTGCCCGCCGCTACACTGAACGTTTGCAGCGCCGCCACAAGAAAGCCCCCCAGCACAGCCCCGCTGATGCTGCCCATACCCCCCAGCACAATGGCAACCAGCCCCACCAGCGACACTGCATCGCCCATAAACGGCTGCACATTGGTGAACACAATACCATATAGCATACCCGCTGCGCCGCCCAGCACCCCGGCAAGGAAAAACGTCAGCAGGTAAACCTGTTCGGTGTTCACGCCCAACAGGGCTGCAATCCGGTCGCTGAAGGCCGTCGCACGTACAGCGCGGCCTACTTTTGTACGGATGAGCGTGGTTTGCAGCAGAATCATCAGGCCCAGTGCGATCACCGTAATCAGAGCGCGAATAAACGAAATTCGCACGCCGGTACTTTCCAGCACACTCACCTCGAACGCTTCGATGGCCGGGGTGGTGGCGATGTCGCCGGGGAAGTAATCCAGCGTGTTGCCAAACGTTTGCTGCATAACCCACTGCCCTGCATTGACCAGCACAATCGCCATACCAATACTGCTGATGAGCTGTGAGAGGCGCGGGGCATTGCGCCTTCGTAGCGGATAGAACGCCAGCCGTTCTACAGCCACCGCCAGCAAACCCGCCATCAGCAGCGCCGCCGGGAACGCCAGCCACAGCGGAACTGCTGGTAAACTCGCGGCCCAGCCCCATGCATCGGGGTACAGGTCGCTCAGGCGGGTGCCCACAACATCCAGCTTGACCATAATGAGGCCGAAAATCGCGCCCCAGCTAAACACCGCACTGTGCGACAGGTTCAGCACCCCCAGCACGCTCAGCACCAGCGCATAGCCCAGTGAAAACAGCGCATAAATTGCACCCAGCGAAATCGCGTTAATAATTTGTTGAATAATCTGTGTGGTGGTCATCAAAAAAATACCTTTGCGTCAGAACCGTCACTGTTTTAACGCAAAGGCAGAGGAAGTCATAGTGGCAAGCGCCCCCGCCGGGGATTTACCCGTGTGCGGCGTCCGGTTCCAGCACGGTAAATGTCAGATCAATGGCCGGGCCGATGCTGTTCGCCACAATGCAGCCACGCTCGGCCATCGTCACGAATTTTCCTATCTGTTCGCGGTCGCCATAGCTCGCGCCAATCTGCATTTCAATAGCGGTAAAGCGGGGCGGCGTGCCT
>JBCCQC010000350.1:0-5457 GCA_039024535.1 Chloroflexota bacterium | reverse complement strand
CATCGCGCTGCATGGGACGTTCTGGCACGATGGGTTTGGCTTTCCGCAGAGCCACGGCTGTGTGAATATGTCCATCACGGACGCACACTGGCTGTTTAAATTTATTTCGCCAGAGTTTGATGCAAAAACGGCAGACGGAGGGGCCTCTGTGTACGTTTACAACAGCGACCCGTTCCGTTAATCGGTATATCGCCCTGATTGAACAGGGCGTTGCCTACGGGTTAATTGCACTGCCGGGACTTATGCTGGTACCGCGTCCAGCAGTTCGTACTTTACACCCGTCAGTTCCTCGGACATTTCCCAGAAGCGCTTGAGGGCAGCGTCATCGTAGGCGTCGCTGTTGGCTTTCGCTTCTGCCGGGTAACCCTTCAGCCCGAACCAGCGTGGGCCGTAGAATGCGCCGCCCTTTGCGCCCGCCCCTGTGGAACCATACAACTGTGAGAGCACACCCAGACTGACATCCTGCCCGATCACCGGCAGCAGAATTGGCATGAAGATGGCCTCCATGCGGCTGCCTCCCTCTTCAAGTGTGGCCGTGGTGAGGTTGGTATCTACGCCGCCGGGGTGCGACGTATTTGCAATGGTGTCGTATCCGGCGGCCTTCAGGCGCTTATTGAGTTCAAAAGCATGAAACACATTGGCGAGCTTGCTCTGCTGGTATGCATCCCAGCGGGAATAGTCTTTTTCGCCCATCAGGTCATCAAAGGCAATCTTACCCTGATAGTTGGCGGCGCTACTCACATTGTGGATGCGGGCGTTCGGTGTTTTTACAATCACGTCCAGCAGTAAACCTGTGAGTGCGAAGTGGGCCAGATGATTGACACCAATCTGCGATTCGAAGCCGTCTTCGGTAAGCTGACGTGGAATTGCCATGATGCCGGCGTTGTTCAGCAGCACGTCCAGCCGGTCATACTTTGCTTTGAATGCCTTTGCAAAGGCACGGACGCTGTTGAGGCTGGCGTTGTCTAGCTGCATTACGTCCAGGTTGGCCCCCGGCACTCGCTTGAGCAGTTCCTGACGGGCGTTTTCCGCCTTTGTCATATTGCGGCAGGCCATCACGATAGTTGCACCCTTTGCGGCAAATGCCGCTGTGGATTCGTAGCCGAGGCCGCTGTTTGCGCCTGTAATGACGATGACTTTCCCGGTCAGGTCGGGGATGTCCTGTGCTGTCCATTTGTTGCTCATGGTGCTGCTCCTTTTGATGTGATTGAATGTTCATTCAGTAGTGTGCAAAATAAAGGCGAGGCATAACCCCGCCAGAAAACCCATCGCTATACGGTGGCCTTATCCAGCAGCGTGTATGTCACGCCGGTTAGCTCCTCGGACATCGCCCAGAAGCGTGCCAGTGCCGCATCGTCGTAGGCTTCGTCGTTGGCTTTCTTCTCTGCCGGGTAGCCCCGCAGGTTAAACGTCTTTGGCCCATAGAACACGCCACCCCGTGCGCCCGCTGCGGTAGAGCCGAAAAGCTGTGGCAATACGCCCATGCTCACATCCTGGGCCATCAGTGGCTCTACAATGCGATACAGGAACGCTTCGAAACCTGTGCCGGACTGCTCTACGCTGGTGGTTTGCAGGTTGGTCATCACCAGGCCGGGGTGGGAGGTGTTGGCGATGGTATCGTATCCGGCGGCCTTCAGGCGCTTCTGCAATTCGAACGTAAACAGGATGTTTGCCAGTTTGCTCTGGCCATAGGCCCCCCAGCGGTCATAGCTCTGTTCACCCATCAGGTCATCAAAGTTCATGCTGCCCATGTAGTTGGCGCTGCTGCTCACGTTGTGGATGCGTGCGTTCGGCGTACTCACAATCACATCCAGCAGCAAGCCGGTGAGCGCAAAGTGGGCGAGGTGATTCACGCCAAGCTGCGTCTCAAAACCGTCATCGGTCAGCTTACGCGGGATTGCCATCACACCTGCGTTGTTCAGCAGCAGGTCAAGCCGGTCGTATTTCGCCTTGAATGCGTCGGCAAAAGCACGGACGCTATCGAGGCTGGCATTATCAAGCTGCATCAGGTCAAGCGTTGCGCCCGGTTCCAGCTTGAGTACGTCCTGGCGGGCTTTTTCGCCCTTTTCCAGGTTGCGGCAGGCCATGACGATAGTCGCACCTCTGGCGGCAATCGCTTTTGTAGATTCAAAGCCGAGGCCGCTGTTTGCGCCGGTGATGATGACGACTTTGCCGTCCATGTTCGGAATATCGTTCTGCGTCCATTTACTGCCCATTGTGTTCTCTCCTGCTATTATGATTGAATGTTCATTCAGCGTTGTGCAAATAAAAAGCCTGTGGGTGGCCTACGCCAGCACCGCACCACAGACGGACTCTGCGATCTGATCGAGCGTTTCTTCGTCCAGGTTGATGGTGCCGTTTACCTGCTGCCGGGCGATACGAGCGGCTGCATTGAACCAGATTTCATGCAATACCGGGGCGGGCAAGCGCTTCAGTTCGCCCTGTTGCATCCCGGTTTGCATCATGATGAACAGCGCCTGCATGTTCTCGTCAAAGTCGCTTACATCAACTGGCTTGTAGTAGGTTGAGTTTTCATACTGCTCAAGATATTGCGTGGCCTCCGGGTTTGCCACATAAAAGCGATAGGCCCGCAGCCACACCGTTTTAATTTGCTCCGTAAACGGCAAGTCCATCAAATCCTGCGACATGAGCGCTGCGCCCATACGGGCTTTGGTGTGCCAGTATAGCTGGCGGATCAGGTCATCTTTGTTCTCGAAGTAATGGTAGACGGTGCCCGCACTCACCCCGGCCTGTGACGCAATCTGCGACATGGGCGTGTTGTGGAACCCGCGCTCTACAATAAGCTGGCGCGTGGCATCCATGATGGCGGTGCGTTTGTCTGCGATGGGTGTGTCTGTCATCTGACTCCTGATTGAATGTTCATTCAATAAAATGATAGGCTGATTGTGTGCGTTCGTCAATGGGAGCTGCGTTAGATTCGTGTAAAACTCATCGGCCCATGACACCCGTCCAGTTTCAGTACAGATTTCTTCCGTCTGGCCCGTTCTTCAGTATAGAGTGAAAGCACAACGGGAAACGGAGAGATCGACATGAGAAAGCGAGCATTTCACAAAACACCTGTGCGTGTCGTTGTGGCTGGACTGGTGCTGGCCGCCGCGCTGGAACTCTACCTGCGATACCTCAAGGCAGTGCGATATGACAGCGGATCGCTTGAATACGTTTCCTATGTGCGTGTGCTGCCATATGTGGCTGTTGGGGCTGCAATCTGGCTGTTTGTGTGTGCGATACGCACCCTCTCAGTTTCAGCAGTTGTCACAATGGCCCTTATCGTGGCCTCAGTCATCGGCACTGGCACACTTATCAGCCGGGAACTGAAGATACAGAGTCCGAACGTGATCCAACTGAGTGACGGAAGCTACATTAGGCTTCAGAAAATGTATGGCATCAACGGTGCTGGCAAAAGCATAGCCTACACAGGCTGGCTGAGCCGCTGTGATAGCTTTCATCTACGTCTGAGTAACTGTGAACTCATCTGGATAGAAGCGGATGCGAACCAGTGGCACCTGCGCGACGATGTGTACCTCACATATGACCGATCAACAAATGGGGTATCCGTCATTGCAGTGGAGCAACAGACTGGCAACAATCTATTCACCACGCACCGTGTGATTTACCAGAATCAATTTTGAGGCGACGTATGAAAAAGAAAAAGTTTACCCATAGGCGCAGGGCGAACCAGACTGTTTTCATGACCCTGCTCACCGCCGGTTTGATGCATGTCATGGTGAATGTATTCACGCGCACCTATCTCATGGCCGGTTCATGGCACAACGATGTGCTGAACACCATTGTGATAGCCGGGTGCATTGCGCTTGTCGTCGGGCTGGTGGTGGCGATGTGGGCACGCTCTATACTGGCAACGCTGGTGGTACTGGTAGTCATCCTGTCCACACCCTACGTCGGCCTTGTGGACATTCTGTATGTTCCGGTACGTGTAATAGACACGGCCCGGGTGGAGGGTCATACGTTCTACCTGTATGAGACCATTGCATCCCGGCATGACCCGGCTGTTTTCTTCGCGACTGAACTGGTGGTGTGTGAGGGTGATTCACAGCGCCTGACGGATTGCCGGTATCTGTGGTCAAAGAACACCCAATATTACGCGACTATCGCAGATCGTATCGACACTACACTGATTGTGAATGAGCGAGCGGGTATTCTCACGGTAGAAAGAGTTTTCGGCACTCCATCAAATCCCCGCTACAGCGGCACAATCCTGTACGAATACCCTGTGGTGGAGGGGGCCGGATGAACAAGCGCAAACCGTCTGATGTGTGGCCGAGCCGCCGCCGTGCCAATCGGATTGTGCTGGCGTCGTTTGTCGTTGCAGCCGTGTTGCAGCTATCTTTTCAATACCTCGGAAATACATTTCTGCTGGTGGAGGGGTGGCCGTTGACGGCAGCCGTGGCAACAATGCTGGTTTCAGGTGTTGTCATCTTCGCATGGGTGATCGTCGTGCTATGGGCCGGTTGGCGTGGCGAATTCATGGCTTTTCTGGTCGTGTTGATTTTGATTGGATACATGATTATTTCGCTGTACGGTTTTTCCATATTCATGCCATTGGAAAAGATCGATGAAGCACACACTCAGGGGAAAAACTTCTATCTGGTTCAGGTGGATCAATCACAGTTTAACCCGTCACCTGACGGCATGTGGCCGCGTGAACTTATTGCCTGCGAAGGAAATTCACGGCGGCTACGCGACTGTGAGTTACTGTGGTCAGAATCCGTATGGGGAAGCGCATCAAACAACTATGCCACCAGTTACTGGGAAGATACCTATCTGGAATTGGATAACGAAACAGGCATTATGCGTGTTATAGCTGGCTACGAGACAGCCAGCCTGCTCCAGCAGAAGATGTTCGTCAGCACCGATGTGCTATACGAGTACCAACCAGAGTGATTGTACATAACGCTACTCAAAGTGGTAGAAAATGGGGTCATCGTCCGGGGTGCCGTAGAACGGGGCCAGCAGTTCCAGTTCGCGCTCGGTGGGGTTAATGACGCGGTTAGGCACGTCAAAGGCGTCATCCGGCAGGGTGGGGAGTTCACACTCGGGATCCATCAGGGTAACGGCGAGGCGCTGCACCCAGCCAAACCCGCTGCGATACTGCACCCGGTACCAGCCGCCGCTTTCCACAATGCCCATCACGAACACCTCTGCGCCGTCCGGGAACTGGCCGTACTGCACGTTGGCGGTGCCGGGGCCACTGCGGGCATTGAGGTCACGGCCATCAGTAGTGACGGTGCCGGGGCAGCCGTATAGCTCACCTTCCACCTGTGCGGGACTGAATGGTTTCTCCAGATTATACAGATCGTCAACATTGCCCCACCCCGGCCCAACGGTTATAGCACTCCTGTCAGTGATTCCGGCAAAAGCGGTCGAATTGAAGAATCCAGGTTGGCCTTCCGCTGCCAATAGATAGGCGCGTTCGGT
>JBCCQC010000349.1:0-5475 GCA_039024535.1 Chloroflexota bacterium | reverse complement strand
GGGGAAAGTCGCCCGCATGGGATGAGCGCTTGTCATCCACATCGGGGTGGGGTGAGGTTGTCGGGGTGGCGGTGTGCTTCATTCACATCGCTTGCACCGTGCGAAAATATATCACAACTTATCCCAAATTCGCAACACCCGCCTGTAAATCTTTTGTGAATTTTCACCCGCCCCACTATCCTGAAACCGGGGGCGGGTGTGTTATAGTTGACGCATAGTTTCGGAAGTCAAGAGCAGAACATCTTCCATGAGCCATGACGGGAATGTGCCGGACGAGTTCGAGAAATATTATAATGAGAACCCGGACGAACCGAATAAGAATGCCTCGGCATCCAGCATCTTTCTTGAGATGATGCGCCAGCAGGCCTCGCACCAGGAAAGCCCGCCAGACGACGTGCCCTATGTGTGGCAACCACCCACACAGGCCGCAGCGGATCAACAGCGTGTGGACGACGTGCCAGAGCCTGTGTCTACAATAATAGATGAGGGTGATGCACAGCCGACTGCACACGATGACCACAACCGCGCCCGTGAGCAACTGCGCCAGCAGAGGCTCCAGCGACGGCGCAGCAAACGCCGAATGCGCGTGGCCGGGATTGGTGGTGGGTTTTTCCGGTCGCTGTTTACCGTGGGCATCACCGCACTCATCACCGCGACCATCTTCACATGGTGGCAGGGGCCAGAGTTCCTCTCTGCCGATGTGCGCAGCGACCTGAGCATTGCACTTGCCACCGCCACCAACCAGGGCATCATGGTAGAGGCCACTGCCCTGCCCATCACCCCGAACTGGCAACGGCGCATTGGCATCATCAGCGGGCACAGAGGGCCAGAAAATGACCCCGGTGCCGTCTGCCCGGACGGACTGACCGAAGCCGAAATCAACCTGGAAGTGGCGCAGCGCGTGGTACGTGGCCTGCAAACACGCGGCTACACTGTTGATCTGCTGGATGAGTTCGACCCGCGCCTGAACAACTATGAGGGTGACGCGCTGGTCAGCATCCACGCCAACACCTGCCGCGACTACGGCGAACTGGTAACAGGTTTTCTGGTTTCTACGGCAGATGCGCGTTCTGGCAGTGGCAACGACCAGCTACTTGTGGAGTGCATGGCCGCTTATTATGAAGAAACCAGCCAGCTACAGCGCCGCTTCGGGCTAACCCGCGACGTGACCGACTACCACGTCTTCCGCGAGATTCACCCGCGCACGCCGGGGGCCATCATCGAACTCGGGTTCATGCTGGCTGACCGTGACCTGCTGGTCAACCAGCCAGATTTGCTGGCCGTGGGCATCACCGATGGCATTCTGTGCTACCTTGAACCGAACGACCCGAACATCCTTGCCACCTTACAGGCCCCCACACCCGCACCGCCAACACCGCTACCGACGATACAGGCCGACACATAGGAGCCGACTGCAACAATGGAAAAAGAACTGGTTATGTACACCCGCACGCTGGGGTGCCCCTTTGTCACTATCGCAAAGCGTGTTCTGGGTGAACACAACGTTCCCTACCGCGAGATCTTCATCGACAAAGACCCGCTTGCCCGCAACCGTGTTAAAACGTGGACGGGGTTTCTATCCGTTCCCACGCTGGTTGTCGTCAATCCGGGGGAAATTCTGCCCATAGAGGAACCGAAACCGCTGGAAAAGGGCACATCTCCACAGGGAATCGACCGCAACTACATGATTACCGAGCCACGCGACAAACAGCTTTTAGAGTGGCTGCAAAAACATGGATTTGTAGACTGATGACACTTAAAACACACGACATCAACGTGAATGGGCGCAATGTCCGCTACATCCAGCGGGGCAGCGGCAAGCCCATGGTACTGCTGCACGGCAACATCGGCGATGCTGCCTTCCACTGGGGTAAAATCATCCCGGAACTCGCGCTGGACTTCACCGTCTACGCCCCGGATTTACCGGACTACGGCAACAGTGACCCGCTGCCACAGCAAACATTCGCCGCCGCCGTGACGTGGCTGAAGGGCTTCCTGGACGCACTGGAGATCGAAAGTGCTGCGGTCATCGGCACCTCACACGGCGCACTCATCGGACGGTTGTTTGCTGCCACCCACCCGGATGCCGTGCCTGCGCTGGTCATGATTAACGGCGGCTCACTCCCGTCAAAGTCGCCGGGGATGGCAAAACTGCTGGCACGCCTGCCCATTGTAAACAACATGGTGTTCGGTGGGGCAAGCAAGCAAATGGTAGCCTCCCGCGAGGCATTGCAGTGGTTTGTACAGCACCCCAGGCCAGAAGTCATCGACCCGAACGCCAACACAGATTACGCCAGCAGCGGGCGCGGTGAAAAACGTACTGACCCGCTGGACGACGAGATGGTCACAACGGCGACGGACAGCGCAACAGCCCTTTCCCGGCTAATGCAGACGCAGGTACTCAGCCCCGTGCCAGAAAACACCACCCCGCAAATCCCGGTGCTGATTATGTGGGGCGAAAACGACGAAATCTCGCCGTTAAAGATCGGCCTGCGCCTGCAAAGCGCCATCCCCGGCGCACAGTTCGAGTCCATCGGCGATACACGCAGTGCGCCCCACATCGAAGAACCGGAAGTTGTCACCTTCCAGATCACGCGGTTCATCAATCAACTGAACCAGCCACAAAAACCCGACCTCCCCGGCGCGGGGAAGCTGGGCTAAACGTACACTCAGCCGCCGGTTACCTGCCCCACCACCGGGAAGGGTACCGGTGTGCCATCGGCAGTCGTCGCCAGCCAGTCTACCGCGCCCGTTTGCGCATCCAGCATTACCAGCAGCACATCGTAAACCGTCCCCGTTTCGACCTCACCCAACGGCACCTCCAGCACCTCGCACCACACATCGCCCACCTGCCACTGTCGCCAGTCATAGCGCCCCAGCCCATGCACCGTTGTGCGTTCGCCCACCGGGATCCCATCCTTCACCACTCGCAGCGAGTACGCCGCAGAACGTGATGGCGCAGCCATGACGTTCCAGCACAGCGTAAACGTAGCCATCTCGCCAGATGCAATCGTCTCGCTCTCAGTCGCATATGTCGTCAGGTGCACTGTCTCATCGAACACGAAAAGCGTTTCGCCACCCGGCGAGACGCGCTGTGGAGGCGCATACGCGGCATAAATCGCCATCGGAGCCGTCACCAGCCCCGTCACCGCCACAGGCACCACCAGCAATGCCCGCAGCCACCCATCCCACGCGGGGAACCGCCGCGCCAGCGCATAAAACCCGCCCACCACCAGCAGCACATACGCCACATGCGCCGGGAACATCAGCCGCCCGGTAATAAAATTAATCGTCGCCACCCAGTACCACAACCCGGCAAACATCGTCACAGCCGCCGTCAACAACACAATCCCCGTAGGGGCGAGGCCATGCCTCGCCCACGCCACGCCCCTACCCACCATGTACCCAACCACGGATATAACAATCAACACCGTCAGCGCCCCATACGTCACCGGATGCAAATACACCGCACTCCCGAACTTACCCCAGTACGACACATACACCTCTGGCAGTCGCGCCACCACCGCCCCCACCCCCAGCGGCGGATCAAAAAACTGGCCGGGGAAGCGGTGCGTCTCTGTCCCGAACGGATCACCATACGTCAGTAACCCCCACAGCGCCCACACACCAAACGTCAGCAGCAGCGGCACCGCAATCAGCGCACCGTGCCACACCACCCGCCGCACTGTAGGGGCGAGGCATGGCCTCGCCCGCCATACCGCCACAATTACAGCCACCGCCATCGTCGGAGCCAGCACCAGCGTATTCACCTTCGCCAGCCCACCCAATCCCAGCACCAGCCCTACCACCAGCGACCGCCGCCACGTCACACCCCGCCGCACCATCGCCACGCACTGCCATACCACCACGGCCCCGAACGCCGCCGCTGCACCATCCGTGGTGAGGAAACTGTTCACATGCACGTGCATCGGCGTGAACGCAAACACCGCCGCCGTTGCCAGCGCCCACCCGCGCCCCCGGAACACCTCATAACCCGCGCAGTACGCCGCAATTATGCCGATCACGCCATACAGCGGCGCAATCCAGCGGGCCGCCCGCACCGCCCGAATGATCTCGGGTATATTCGCCGGTTCATTGGAGAGGTAGAACACATTGTTGTTATCGCGCCGGTTGAACTGATCTGGCGGGGTGAACCAGTTATTGCTATCGCGTTGCAGGTCATCGTACATCTGCGCCGTGTTGATGGGCGGGTTGCCCCACATCGCCAGCGCCGCCAGTGCATAGGTTAACGGCGGTTGCCCCGCCTGCTGGCGGTAGGGCGCGGTTTCGCTTGCAGCACGGTCTGGCAGCGTGCTCGTCGTGCGCAGATGCTCTGCATAGGCCAGTTGCAGCCACTCATCACCGCCCTCCAGCACAGGCAAAACCCGCCCCTGCACCCACGCCCCACCAAGGAACAGCACAATCAGAGCCAGCAACGGCAGATGTCGTTTCACAGAGATTTGCTCCAGACGTGTTAAAATCGGAACACATTCTACTGCACCAGCAGCGGACACCGTAGGGACGCACAGCCGCACAGGATAATAACGTTTGGTGCCAGTTCAGAGTGAAAATTCAGCAATGCTCATCTGTAGCGGATGGGCATCAGGATGCAAGTCATGAAAAAGATCGAGCAAGACATTAAACATCGCCGATACACAAGCTAACCGAGTCGTGACATAGGCATCCACACGATGACGTATCCGTTTCAAATCACAAATAACGGTCACCATTGACAGTGCCGTTTCAACAAACATCCGCTCATTCCATGTTCCTTTTTTGCACAGGTTGAGATTATCTGGAATCCCATCCGCTTTGCGAAAGCCCTCATCAGCAAAAACAACGCTGTCATCACCAACTGCCCGAATAACATGATGGAAATGTTGATCATGGGTGTTCATGGTGTTCCAATCCCATTTGACAACACGCCGATGCTGGTTCAACAACCAGCAAAGCTTGACACCGATAGACCACTGTCCTTTGTCGCGTCCTTTCTTGCCAATTTGGCGCTGACTACGCCCTTCTCGAATGGGAAAGATCAACTCAATCGGATAGGTATCAATTACGGTCATCACGGTGGGGTCAGCTAGCAAGGTATCTATCCAATCTTGATGCGTCTTGAGCGCACGCAACAATCGCGTCCGATCTGGCAACTCCCCAAAAAGCGCATCGTAATCCCGTTTCAACCAGCGATAAAATGCCCGAAAATAGCCGCCTTTGAGCGCAAATAACACCCCAACGGTCACTAACTCACTCGGATACAGCTTCGCTTGGCTATGTTTGGGTATCTGTGGCATCTGGTCATCGACTTTGCAAAATATGTGAATGATAATCTCTTCTGTGGTCACGGATATGCTCTCTGACTTGTTTTTGACAACCCAAGTTTAGGGCATTCTCCGTGACTCTCAACTAGCACCATTGGTTAATAGCTGTTCTCGGCGTAACGTGCCGGTGACGTTACCCTCGCCAATGTTATCG
>JBCCQC010000348.1:0-5478 GCA_039024535.1 Chloroflexota bacterium | reverse complement strand
TACCTGTGGGGCTATCGCAGTAACCGGGTATTTACACTGCGTACACCAACCTGTGCTGGTCGTGTTTCGGGTACCGCATCGGCGGCAAATTACATATTCGGTATCAGTGTGGATGAAAGAATTATCTATATTAGTGCCCGTGGGTTGCTCTACGGTTATTGCCACTCGCCGGTCAGTTTACATAATATCAGCATCAGTAGACCCGCTGGCCTGCTGGTAGCGTTCAATAATATTCTTGAGAGTTTCCTGCTCGCTCGTGTCAACGTAATATTGTGCAACCTCAAGCAAGGCAATGATTGCTGGGACACCGGGTTCAACATCGCCGTGCTTCAGTAGCAGGTGGAGAAAAGCTGAGGTGAACACACGTGCATTCTCTCCATAGTCGACGCGATCTGTTATCCCGCTAACGTCAAAGAAGGCCTCATTTACTATAACACTCCGCATGCGTTCTGTCTCAAAAATGGGTGTTAGAACCCGTATGATCTCCTGCCTGAGTTCTCTCATGATATGCCCATCACCTGAACCACTCTCACCCATCTCGTTAGCCTGGCATGTATGCTCCGTTAGCATCATTAAGATGCACGTTAACACTTGTATTGAAATGTTCTGATTCATTCCGTAATCCATTGTAACACAAAAGCGTGCAGTTTTTATATCGTTACGAAATTCTAACTATCCTGTTACATTTGAAGAAGCTATTCTGACCCGACCGAAGCCAGAAATCATGTTGTGCATCCTATCGTTAAAGTTAACTTCTGTGTGGGCGCATTGATTCTGATGATTGACTAATGGCAATCTCTCACTACACCCGCTACAGTCGGATAATCAATTATTTCAAACACAACAGGGGAATATCATCATGGAATTTCGCCGTCTTGGAAAATCCGGTCTGAAGGTCAGTCAGCTTTCGTTCGGCGCATGGGTCACGTTCGGCACCCAGCTAGACGTGGATGATGCGCTGGAAATCATGACGGTGGCCTACGACAACGGCTGCAACTTCTTCGATAACGCCGAAGTGTATGCGAAAGGCCGCGCAGAGGAAATTATGGGCGCGGCGCTGCAAAAAGCAGGCTGGCGTCGGGATAGCTACATCGTGTCCAGCAAGGTATTCGGGGGCGCAATAGATAACCCCTCCCCGATTCAGCGCGGTCTCTCTCGCAAGCATGTCTACGAAGCGGCATATCAGGCCATTGAACGCCTGCAATGTGGCTACCTTGACCTGTACTTCTGCCATCGCCCGGATAAAGACGTGCCGATTGAGGAAACTGTCCGCGCCATGACCGAACTCATCCAGCGTGGCGATGTGCTCTACTGGGGCACCAGTGAATGGAGCGCACAGGAACTCATGGAAGCCTATTCCGTCGCCCGTGAATACGGCCTCATCCCGCCAACGATGGAGCAGCCACAGTATAATATGTTCCATCGCTACCGTGTAGAAAACGAGTACGAGCGCCTCTACCACGAAGATACCATCGGCCTGGGCACTACCATCTGGTCGCCCCTCGCCAGCGGACTGCTCACCGGCAAGTACAACGACGGCATCCCGCAGGACAGTCGCCTGAACCTGCCGTCCTATGCATGGCTGAAAGAGCGCTTTGATGATCCGGTGTGGCAGGCACGGCTGGCAAAGGTGCCAGAACTGGCGAAGATTGCCGACGAGCTCGGCACCACAATGCCGAAGCTGGCGATTGCATGGTGTGCAAAAAACCCGAACGTGAGCACGGTAATTACAGGCGCATCCAGGCCGTCGCAAGTAGCCGAGAACTTCCAGGCACTGGAAGTGGTGCCACAGCTTACCGATGATGTGATGGCGAAAATCGAAGACATCCTCGGCAACAAAGAGACAAAACTGTACGGCGCCAGCTAGCGCCCCACAGGGGCGAGGCTATTGGCCTCGCCCAACCCTGATACCATGACCACACGCATTGAAATCACAGAAGCCGCACAACTCATCGCTGATAGCACTACCCTCGCCCTCGGTGGTATGACGCTCTATCGGCGTCCGGTTGCCTTCGTCCGTGAACTGCTGTGCCGCGAAACCCCACCACAGAACCTCACGCTGCTGGCGTTCACTGCCGGGTATGCCGCCGATATGCTGGTTGGCGCGGGGATTGTCACGCGCGTTCGCACCGTGTATTTCGGCCTCGAAGCATTCGGACTCGCGCCCATGTTCACCTACCGCGCCAATCGCGGCGAGATTGACATTATCGAGGAAACCGAAACCAGCATCGTCATTGGCCTGCGTGCCACCGTGAACGGTATAGGGTTCCTGCCATCCATCGCATGGCAGGGAACAGATCTGCTCACTGTGCGCCCGGACGTGAAACAGATCACAGATCCCTACACCGGGCAGTCGCTCACGGCATTTCCCGCCATCCCTGTGGATGTGGCGGTGCTCCACGCGCTGGAAGCCGATGCCCACGGCAACGTCGCCATCAACAACAATCTGGCGATAGATCAACTGCTGGTCTACGCCGCAGATGCAGTCATCGTCACAGTAGAGCAGCTCGTTGGCAGGCTGGTTCCCTCGCCAGATAGAACCATCATCCCCGCCCCCGGCATCGACTATCTGGTACATGCCCCGAACGGCGCTTACCCCACGAGTTGCTATCCCCTCTATCCCCTTGCCGGACGCGAGTTCGCCGCTTACAGCGAAGCAGCAGTGACAGAAGCTGGCTTCCGCGAGTATCTGGCGAAGTACATACACCGTTAGAATTTCTGCTAAAATCGGTAGCAAAGTGGCTGGCACAGCATAAAAAGGCAGAGTGTATGACGGCAGACCCGCAGTTCAGGGCGAACGATATTTTTGTGTCCTACTCCCGTATAGATAAGCCGTTTGTAGAGCGGCTGGTACAGGCATTCCGCGATGCAGGGCGCGATGTGTGGGTGGACTGGGAAGACATCCCACTCACGGCAGAATGGCGAGAAGAAATCCGCAAGGGCATAGAAGAAGCAGACAACTTCGTGATTGTTATTTCGCCGGATGCCATGCGCTCAGAAGTGATACTGAACACGGAGATTGCCCACGCCGTCAGGCATAATAAGCGCATTGTGCCTATTTTGCATCGTCGCCTCGCTCGTGACCAGAAAGCCCCGGATGCAGTGCGCTCGCACAACTGGATTTACTTCCGTGACGAGGACGACTTCGAGAGTGCCTTCGATGGGTTGATGCGTGCCCTCAATACAGACCTTGAATACGTACAGGCCCACACGCGCATTACCACCAAAGCTGTACAGTGGGATCAGATGAAACGTGATAAAAGCTACCTGCTGCGGGGCCGTGAACTGAGCGAGTCGCAAACATGGCTGAGCCAGGTTGCGGATAAAACCCCGCCGGTCACATCGCTGCAATCCGAGTACATCTACGAAAGCGGGCAGCACGAAAAAAGCCGGGGACGGCAAATACTGGCTGCTGTGACGGTAGCCCTGCTGCTGTCTGTTGCACTGACCATACTGTCCGTCATGTTTTACCGGCAGGCAGTTACAGCCCGTGAAATTGCCGAGGAAAAAACGCAGGTCGTGCAGAGCCTTGAACTGGCAGCGAACTCACAGGTAGCACTCAACAGTATGTCCGATGGGGATCTCGCTATTGCTCTGGCTCTGGAATCGATCCAGAAGGTTAATTTTCCGCCAGTACAGGCCCAGGCCGCCCTCGCAGAGGCTGCCTATTCTCCCGGTACCCTGCACAACCTTGAAGGCCACGCAATAGCCATTACTGCGGTAGCCGTCACAAACGGCGAGGCGTTCATTGCAACTGCCGATGCCGACGGAAAAGTCATCTTCCACGACATAAATACTGCCGACGTTGCTGGAACAAGCGACATGTTCGCATCCGTCGTCGAAATTTATACCGGGCTGGAGCAAAACGAGGTGCTTGTGCTCTCAGAAAGTGCAGGTGGCACCCACGTTGACCGTATGCGCCCGAAGGATGGTAACGTAGAAGCGGAAGAAATCCTGTTCATTGAGGGGGGAAGCGACCGTTACCAGTCAATGGCTTATCTACCATCAAGCAATATGCTGGTCGCGGTCAACGGTGCCGGACGTGTAGACGTATGGATCGGAGAAGATCGCACAAACACCTTCGAGATTAACACAACTGCCGATGCCATCCAGATTTCCCCGGATGGTCAGCGTGTGGCAATCGCCACCCGTGATGAGCAGGTCAGCGTCTGGAGTATCGCCACTGGCGAAGCGATCGCCACGATGGAAGTAGACAACGTTGAGGGTGAGAAGAACGCACTGGAATATGACCCCACAGGGCGTTTGCTGGCCGCCGGTACCTCCGTCAGCAATGTGGTAGCTGTGTGGGATGTAGAGACCGGGCGCTTGATTGACCGTTTCTTCGGCCACAGCGATACAATCTACGATGTCTACTTCGGTGATAACGGTGAAATGATTATATCCGGTTCGCAGGACGGTAGCGTTATCCTCTGGGATATTGAAACTGGCTTGCAACTGCGCGAGTTCGTCGGCCACGATAGTGGGGTGCAGGCGTTGTTCCACATTGATGGCCTTGACTACATTCTGTCTGGTGCGGCTAACGGTACCGTTCGCCTGTGGGATGCACACAACGGTGCTGTAACCCGATTGTTCCACGGTCATCGCGCCAAAGTCCATGCCGTGGCCTTCAGCCCGGACGGGAGTACAGTGCTATCTGGCGCACGAGATGGCGAACTGCTTGTGCAGGATACCCGTGGCGACCAGTCCCCGCTGCGGATACAGGGGCATGATGGGGTAGTGTGGGGCGTGCAATACAACCCCCGCAACCCGCAACGGGCCGTGTCCGCCTCGTCTGATGGTCTGGTGAAGGTGTGGGACTTGATGACAGGGGACAATTTGCTCACATTTACCGGCCACGAATCCCCGTTGTGGTCAGTTGCTGTTCACCCCGATGGTGAGCGGGTCGCCTCTGGCGATGCAGCCGGGATGGTGATCCTCTGGGACATCGAAACCGGAGAAGAATTGCTCCGTGTGGATGGGCACGAGGGGCGGCGAGTTCGGGCGCTGGCCTTCAGCCCGGATGGGCGAACGTTCGCCACAGGCAGCGCAGATGAAACCATCGCGTTGTGGGACGTTGGGACGGGTGAGGAAATCCTGCGATTCAACGATCACACGGACTGGATATGGAGCATCGACTACTCCCCTGATGGGACGCAGATTGCATCCAGTGCAGGGGAATCCACAATTCTGGTATGGAATGCTGAAACGGGTGATATTGTCTATCGTCTGGAGGGACATGCAGGGCCGGTCTATGATGTCGAGTTTGACAGAGAGCGGCAGCTTTTGCTCTCTGCTGCGTCCGATAGCACCATACGTCTGTGGAACCTTGAAGATGGGCGTGAAATCCGCCGTTTTGTAGAGCACAGCCGGGGCGTGTGGGATGTAGCGTTCAGCTCGAACGGTGAGCGGTTCGTCTCTGGCGCGGGGGATCACACGGTGGCACTGTGGCGTGTGGTAGTTGAAAAAGATGAACTGGTC
>JBCCQC010000347.1:0-5481 GCA_039024535.1 Chloroflexota bacterium | reverse complement strand
TGAGAAAATGCTGCCGTCCGAAATTGCAACCCCACAGCGGCTAAAGCATTTAACCAGCGATGAGCCGTCCTGCTCCGGGTTTATTATGCTGCTGGGCGTGGAAGGCACATACGAATCGCTGGCCCACCACAACATTTTCTTCTCGTCGGACTATCCCGCTGAGTTCAAGAACATCTTTGAGGATGGCGTGCCACCACACGACCCGACCATCTACGTGACGGCGACCAGCAAAACCGACCCCAATCACGCCCCGGACGACTGCGAAAACTGGTTCGTGCTGGTGAACGCGCCGCCACTTGGCGACAACTACGACTGGGGGCAGAATGCAATGGGCTATCGCAATCTGGTGCTGGATAAGCTGGCAGAGTACGGCCACGACGTGCGGGATAGTATCCGCTATGAGCAGATTCTGACGCCTGTAGACATTGAGAAACTTACCGGGGCACGACGCGGGGCGCTCTATGGCGCATCATCGAATAGTAAATGGGCAGCGTTCAAGCGTCCACATAACCGCGCCCCGGATGTAACCGGGCTGTACTTTACGGGCGGCACTACGCATCCCGGCGGCGGCGTGCCAATGGTCATGCTATCCGGCAAATCCGCAGCACAGATGGTTACAGAGGACTATCGCTAACGTATTGGCAAACCCGCCCCGGACGCCGCCAGCAGATCCGGGGCCAGATTGACAGGCAGCTTACCACGGGCATTCTGCTGCCCGAACAACACACCACAGGCTGCTGCAATACCCTCATCGTGTGGGCTGTAAGTCGCCAGATAAGCGGCGGGGCGGCGCTCGAATACGTTCAGGTCATACGGTGACCAGTATGCCACAACCACGGTTTTTTCTGCCGGGAGCGCATTCACGAGTGCGGCCTGCTCCGGTTTATCCACAGCATTCTGCGTGAACACAATTACATGGTCTACAGATTGCGCGGCCTGTTGCAGCGTCTGAATTTCGCTCGCAGTCGGAAAGTTACTGAACCCGTACAGCCGAGCCTGTGGCCCGGTTTCGCCGCAGGCACGTAGCACAGTCTGCCGGTGAGAGGGATATGCCACCAGTACATCCGACTGTGCGTTGAAGGGTAAACGCTGCTGCTGATCGTAGACCAGCGTCACGCCAGATGTAAAAAGTTCCTGCACGATGGCTGACGCGTTTGCATTTTCTACACGCTGCACGGTTGTTGCCGGGTCGAGTGGTTGCCAGTCCAGTACGCCATAGCGCAGTTTCGCGCTCACAATGCGCGTGGCGGACGCATCAATGCGCGATTCCGGGATACGCCCATCGTGGACGGCCTGCACCACTGCTTCTATCGACGCTTCCATAGTACGCAGGCCCATGTGCGGGCCGGTCGTCACCATGTCAATTCCGGCCTCAACCGCCATCACAGCCGCCTCAGTCGTGCCATAGTACGTGTCGATGGCGTCCATATCCATCGCGTCGGTCATAATGATGCCATCAAAGCCCATATACTCGCGCAGAATGCCTGTCACCACAATTGGCGATAGGGAAGCTGGCCGGTTCGGTTCCGGGTCTATGGCCGGGAGCCACAAATGCCCCAGCATGACCGCCTCGGCTCCGGCTTCAATGCCAGACTGAAACGGAATCAGTTCGAGCGACTGTATCGCGCTGAAATCATAGGGCAAAACGGGCAGCGTTACGTGCGAGTCCTCGGATGTATCGCCGTGGCCGGGAAAGTGCTTGAGTGTCGCCATTACACCCACATCCTGCATCCCCTGCACCGTTGCGGAGATAGTCGGCGCAACAACAAACGGGTCACTGCCATAGGAACGCCGGAAAATAACAGGGTTATCCGGGTTGGTTTCGAGGTCAGTTACCGGGGCAAGGTTCATGTGGATACCTACAGCACGCAATTCGAGGGATTGTGCCGCCCCCACACGGTAGGCCAGATTGTGGTTGCCAGTAGCTGTCACCAGTGCCGGAACCGGGAACTGTGTAAACGGCGCTTCTTCCAGCGTGTTGATGCGCCCGCCTTCCTGGTCAATGGCAACGGTCAACGGCAGGCCGTTTGCGCTGGTAATCGCAGTTTGCCAGTCATTGATGAGCTGTGTGATGGCTTCCGGCGTGCTGACGTTGTAATCAAACAGCACCACGCCGCCGGGTTTGTAGGTCTGCAAAAACTGGCGTCCCTCGTCAGTAATGACAGGGCCATATAGCCCCACTAGAAACATCTGCCCTACTTTTTCTTCCAGCGACATCCCCGCCACTATCAGCGAGGCCGCGTCACGGTACTGGGCACGGCCATCGGTGGGGGTGCGGCTCTCCTGGGCATGGGCAGGCGCTACCAGTAGCAGCAAAATTACAATAAGACTTAAAGGGCGCATCAATTTATCCGCACTATGCAAACAATTTACTGATCGTCAGACTGAAATTGGGCAATACATCGCCGCCGTGTAAAGTGTCAGTGACTTCGTGAACGGTGACGCCTTCGCCTGAATACACTTCGATTCGTTGCACATCCGGGAAAATCAACCACACAGCATTGACACCACTGTTCAGGTAGTAGCTTGCTTTTTCTCGCATTTCCGCGTAGGTATCATCCGGGGACTTTACCTCGATGGCAAGGTCTGGCATTTGCGGAACCGCCCCTCTTTTTACGACTGGCCCTGCACGTTCTGTGTTCGTGAAGGATATGTCCAGTATACGGCGGTTCAGTGTGTCTGCATCTTTGCGGTATGCTGTCTCTACAACAACCCGACCGAGGCCATTCGCTTCTACAAACGCCAGTAACCACGCCACAAGACGCGCAACAATCAGGCCATGTTCTTCAGTGGGCATGGACTTCTCTACTATCGTTCCGTGAATCAGTTCAAAACGGCGATCCCGGTTTTCTGGTTGAGCTATAAACTGCTCAAAGTCCGTTACCGTATGGAATTTCGCCTGCAACGTCATATGCATCAGGCCTCCGCAGTTACCTTTGTGCTTATTTTACTGCACACCCGGATTCACAAGGAACATGAACTCCAGAAAATTCTTCTGTTCTTCAGCGTCCATCCGGCGCGGGCGGGCCTGTTCATCAATAATGCCAGTGAACAGGTCAACAGTCACAACGTCGCCATCGTAAATAAACAGCGTATCCATCCAGAAGCGCGAATTGCCCCAGAATGGCTGGTCGAAGAACAGATTCCCCAACCCGTAGTGAATCAGCGTGGTGGTACTGCGGCTGGTATTGTAAAACTCGAACGACTGTGGTTTGTGCGCGTGTGTCCCGGCGACGACATCCGCGCCCCAATCAGCAATCTGCCGAAAATCGAACTGGATTTCCTGACGCGGCAAATACTCCTCGAACTCGGTGTGCTGCACTGTGACCACAATCACATCTACCTGCGGGCGCAGTTCCGTGAGCGTTTGCTCCAGCCACGCCCCCTTGCAATCAGCGGCACCGGGGCGGTCATCGCCAGCAATGGCATAGTATGGGCCAACGTCGTTGCAGGCCACCATCGCAATCAGGTCGCCGTTATGCTCCAGAATCAATGGCTTCTGTGCATCGTCTGGCGTCTCTCCGCCGCCAATCGTGCGCATACCAGCCTCAGTGTAGCGGTTCAGTGTGTCTATGTAGGCATCGTAGCCGTAGTCGTTGTTGTGATTGCCAGAAAGCTCGACAATATCCACACTCGCCATTTCCAGAATCGGGAAGTGCGCGGCCTTCGAGCAAAACGCGCCAAGAGGCTGTTCGTCGAACTGTGGACACTTTTCTGTAAACGAAACTTCGTTACTCGTGTGGAAAAAATCCACCTGCGAGGTAAACGGCGCAATGCCGCTGCTGGCCCACTGCACCCCATATTCGTCAATTGGCGGGATTGATTCTCGGGTAATGGCCGTCACACCAGAAAGCGTGAGCGTGGTCAACAGGTCAGGGTCGTAGTTGGGTGTCTCTGTGCGCAGCGCCAGTTGATAGTTCTCAATGTCCAGCAGTGGGTGAACGTTGTCGATATTCAATACGCGGTAACGTGTGCTGAGCGCATCAAATGGCAGGATGGTGAACGTGTTGCGATTATTCCACAGCGTACCGTAAATCTCGCTGCGTTCGATGGTACGTGACGGGTTCAGGTTGATACCATTGGCCGCCAGCAGGTCTCGCGTTTCGGAGTCCAGCACGAAATTACGATCTTCTGTGCCCGCCAGTATGTCCCGGAGGAAGCTGCTATCGATGTTGGCGCGGGTACTGTTAAACGCTACCACCGGCAGAAACACCTGATAACGGTTATCTACTTCGACAGCGGGTTGTGACTGCTCTTTCGGCGGAGCAAATTCAAACAGGGATGTGTCCGGGGTGGCGCGTGGCGGGCTAAACGCAAACAGAGAAGTATCAACTTCTGTGGCAGGTTGTTCTGGCTGTGCAGCTAGCGCCGCTGCATAGAACGCAACATAGTCTTCAACGTGGGCGCTCCAGTAGCGGCTATCGTGCTCCCCTTCTGCGTTCACGATGTACGTGTAGTCGACGCCGCGCTCACGCAGGTTCGTATCCATCATGTCCATACCGGGGCGGGCATAGTCCTGTGCACCACGGTCAAAGTAGATAGTAAGCGTGTCAATGTCAGGTGCATTCACAGCCAGATCAAGCGGGTTATAGTCCTCCGGCGCATGGTAGGGATCAAAAAAAGCGCTGTGCCCCCCTACTGCCGTGAATAGCTGCGGATGACGAAACGCAATCTCAAATGCCCAGAACCCGCCCCGCGAAATGCCACCAATAGCCCGTGTTTCACGCTGTGTGGACACACGATAAGCCGACTCTACCGCAGGCATCAACTCCTCAATGAATACGCGCTCAAAAGATAACTGATCGAAGCGGTTTTCATTGGCAATCCACTCGCCATACGGTAGCACCACAATCATGGGCTGGATTTCTCCCCCTGTAATGGCCGTGTTCAGGGCATCGTCCAGACCAACCTGTAACCAGTGGTCATCGTACTGTGCCGAGCCATGCATCAGGTACACTGTGGGGTATTCATCAGCCCCGGCGTCATAGCAGGGGGGCAGATAAGTGGGGTAGTGCATGGGTGTGGTTGCAATGACGCTGCGATCGGAGTGTCGCTCGGGCCGTGCGGCAGTTTCTTCGCCCTTACCCCTCACAACCGGGACGGGCAGCAAGATCAAACCACCCACGATAACCCACACCAGCGTATATAAATGTCGTCTCAACGGGAAATCCCCCCTGATCCACCAATCTGAACAGGGCCAGATCATATTGGATGAGAGGGATTCTGGCTATATTCAGTTGTTGGAACCAGTAGAGCTAGCCCTGCGCACCGTTACTGGAGGCTCTTTCACTGAGGCGATAGCCAATACCACGCACATTCACAATGAGATCCTGCTCAAGGCCAGCTTTCTTCAGCTTGCGGCGCAGGTTGCTGACGTGCGGACGGATCACTTCGCGTGCTTCGGCCTCACCGACAGTGTAGCCGCGCACTTCGCGCACCAGTTCATGGCAGGAAACTACACGCCCCTGATGTGCCGCCAGA
>JBCCQC010000346.1:0-5498 GCA_039024535.1 Chloroflexota bacterium | reverse complement strand
ATAATTTTACTGGTAGGGGAAGTGTAGTGAAAAATCGTTCGATTGTGTTACTGCTGGTTGTCTCGATTATTTCAGCAGGTATGGGGCTTACTGCACTCGCGCAAACGGTAGATAGCACACAAGAACCAGCTATCACGGTGCTGGCAGAAGGCCTGTTTAACCCGGTGGGCATGGCTTACCTGCCGAACGGCGCGTTACTCATTGCCGAGGAGGGTACGGGCAATAACGATACCAGCGCCGGTGTGAGCCTGATGACGCCAGATGGCACCGTGGGGCGGCTCGTCAGTGGCATTCGTAGTAGCCGGGATTCCGGCGATCTCTCCGGTGTGCCGTTTGTGTCTGTGTCGCCGGATGGGGAAACGATTTACACCGGGCACTTCATTGGAGAACACCTCTACACGCTGCCGGTTGCCGATGCCCTCACACTGCCAGACGAACCCTACACAAAAGATGACCTCGGCGCGGCAATGGAGCCACTCAACCGCGTGCAGTTGATTAACCCGTTCGATATGACCTACGATGACAACGGCGTGCCGGTTGTGTCAGATTCATCCGGGAATGGTGTGGCGAAGGAAACCGACGACGGACGCACGCGCTTTTTCCACCGCTTTGATCCGCTCATAGACCCGTCCAACGACAACCTGACGTTAGACCCGGTGCCAACGGGCATCGAAAAAGTGGGCGATGAATACTACGTGACGCTGTTCAGCGGTTGCCCGTACCCGCTGGAGGGTGGTGAACTGGTCGCTATTGACGAGAACCGTAACCAGCGCACTGTTATTAATAACCTGAACATGCCCATTGACGTGGCCGCTGCACCGGACGGTACGCTGTGGCTACTTGAGTTTGCGAAGTTTTCACCGGATGGTACGTGCTTCAGTGGGCGGGGCTATCGCCCGGATACCGGACGCCTCAGCCGTATCAACGGCGATGGCACGCTGACACCGCTGATCGACAATCTGAATTTTCCCGCATCCGTGCTGCCGCTGGATGATGGGAGTGTGCTGGTCACAGAACTATTTGACGGGCAGGTGCTGCACATTGCCCCGGACGGACAAATACCGCCGATTGCCCCGCGTGAAATCTCTCGCACGGATGTAACCGAAACCGCACGCCGCGACATTGCCCCCGACGAATACGATAACCTGCTGCGTTACATTATTACGGAAAACAACCTGACGCCAAACCCCGGCGCGGATGTACGCGAGGGCGAGACAGAACTGGCTGCACTGGGTAACCTGCTGTTCTTCGACCCGATTCTCTCTGGCGATAAAAATATTTCGTGTGCCACGTGCCATCACCCGGCGTTCGGTATGGCCGATGGGCGCGTACTGCCAATTGGCAGCGGGGGCGTGGGGCTGGGGCCACAGCGCACCTTTGCCGATACGATTACACTGGCAGAGGAAGTGGCAGAATTCACGGGTAGCAGTGGGCGCGATTACGTTTCGATGGGCGGCAATACAATTGTTAACCCGTTCAACGGCGCGTTTATTCCGCGTAACTCCCCGACGATATTAAACAGTGCCCTGATGGACGTGCAGTTCTGGGATGGGCGCGTGAGCAACTACGCTGCGCCCGGTGGTGGCGTACAAACGCTGGAAAACGCGATCAACGACATGCAGCTTGACGACGCACTGGTGGCACAGGCGCTACTCCCGATTATCAGCCTGCATGAGATGGCCGGGGCCACATGGGGCGGCGTAGCGCCACAGCGCATCCGGCGTGGTATTGTGGAACGTCTGAACAACAACCCGGAGTATGCTGCACAGTTCGAAGCCGTTTTCGGCACAGATGAGATCACGATTATGCAGGTGGTGCAGGCACTTGCCGCATTTGAGCGCCAGCTTATTTTCACGGATGCGCCGTGGGATGCGTATCTGGCCGGGGATATAAACGCGCTGAGCGAACAGGAAAAGCGTGGCGCATTGCTGTTCTATGGGCAGGCTGACGCGGTAATCAACTGTGCGGCATGTCATACCGGCAATATGTTCACCGATCAGGACTTCCATAACCTGCTGGTGCCGCAGCTTGGCCCCGGCAAAGGCCACGGCGAAAACGGGCGTGATGACTGGGGGCGCAGTGCCGTCAGCTTTGACCGGCGCGACCAGTACGCCTTCCGTACACCGAGCCTGCGCAACGCTGAGTTAACCGCGCCATACTTCCACACCGGGGCATACCCCACGCTACACGATGCGATTGCCTACCACGCCGACATTTACGGCAGTTCCAGCACCTACGACCCGGCTACCTATCTGCCCTCCTCGTTCCTGAGTAGTTTACAGCCGTTTGATGCCAGCGAGCGCTTACACTCGGCTGCGCCACAACTTGTTGACGGCCTACCGCTCACCGAACAGGACATTGACGACCTCGCTGCGTTCATCGGCGCCCTGACCGACCCACAGGCCAACGAACTTGACGAGTTCACCCCGGAACAGGTACCCAGCGGCCTGCCACTGGATGAGCCGCCTGCTTCTAACCCGGAACCCGAACCTGACCGGGCCATCTCTCCGGCGGCTGCACTGGCACTGGCAGGGCGTGCCTCTGCGGAACGTGACGCAGCAGCCCCCGGCCCGGATGAAAACTGGCGTTTTAGTAATGTAACAGACACTGTGGGGATAGACTTCCGGCATGGTGCGTTTGCAGAGGGCATCTATGCTGACCCGATTGCTATGATGGGCGCGGGACTATGCTGGATTGACTATGACGATGACGGCTGGCTGGACTTGTATCTGGTGAACAGCCATGCCGAAGATGAGCGTGATATATGGCAGGGTGCGTTGCCACACAACGCACTGTTCCGCAACGTGGAAGGGCAATTTACAGATGTGAGCACACAAACACGCACCGATCTTGCCCTGCGCGGTAATGGCTGCATTGCCGCCGACCTGAACAACGACGGTCACACCGACCTGTTCGTTACAGCAGATGGCCCCAACAAGCTGCTATGGAATAATGGCGACGGTACATTTACAGAGGGAGCAGCGGATGCCGGGTTAGCTGCGCCGGAGTGGAGCACAGCCGCCGCTGCCGCTGATTTGAACCGGGACGGCTTCCTTGATCTATACGTGGGTGGGTACATTGACCTGAACAATAAAGTGCCAAAACCCGTCGGCGCGTTCCCGCAGGATTACTACGGCATCCCGGATAGACTCTACATCAGCGAAGGGTTGCAACCGGATGGCACCGTAACCTACCGCGAAGTCAGCCGGGAGGTGGGGCTGTTCCGTGATGAACGCGCCCTGGGTGCAATTTTCACAGATGCCGACAGTGACGGTGACGTGGATCTGTACATTGCCAATGATGGGCAGGCCAACCGGCTGTACGAGTACGTCATGACGGAGGATGACATCGGTTTTCGCTTCCTTGATGTGCATGAAACAGCCAATGTGGGCGATACTGGAAGCGGCATGGGCGTGGCCTCTGCCGATTATGACGGTGATGGGCAGTTCGACCTGTTCGTGACAAACTGGGAAGCCGAACTGAACGCCCTGTATCGTAACCGCAGCAGCGAAAACGGATTCATCAACTTTGAGTACAGCACATACCGCATGGGCATGATGGGACTCGGTAACAACATGACCGGTTGGGGCACCGCACTTGCAGACCTTGACCATGACGGCGATGTGGACATGCTGACGGTGAACGGTCGTGTGCCCATCACCAACCTGCAAAGTGACCCCGAACTGGTGCGCCTGTACGGAAACCGCACCGTAGAGGGCTATACCGGCCAGTTCCGTGAGTGGACGACACAGGTCGGGTTTGATGCAGTGGGTGAGTTGCTGGCGCGGGGCAGTGCGCTGGCTGACTATGACCACGATGGCGACCTTGATCTTGCCGTCAATGTGATTGCGGGGCGGGCGGTGCTGCTGGAAAACCA
Source organism: Chloroflexota bacterium (assembly GCA_039024535.1). Lineage (GTDB taxonomy): Bacteria > Chloroflexota > Anaerolineae > Aggregatilineales > Phototrophicaceae > DAOTTY01. Next base: position 1,621 of record JBCCQC010000346.1, on the reverse strand, counting down.
GATGCCGCCGGGGAACTGGCTACAGATCGAGCTGGCAGTGCCGCAGCCCGGTACGGTTGTAACCGTAGAGCTACCGGATGGGCAGCTTTTGCGGCGTGAACTTCATATTGGTAGCAGCTATCTCGCCAGCGAAACTGATCGGCTGCATTTTGGGCTGGGGCAGGCAGCGCACATTACCCGGATGACAGTTCGCTATCCAGATGACCGGACGGTTACACTGACACATATAATCGCAAACCAGACGGTACAGGTGGAACTGCCGTAGAGGTGGCTTCAGGTGTAGGGCTGGATAAGCCGCAGCCACAACGACCGCTGCTGTGTGCGCTGTGGTGGGAGCAAGTCGCTGATGTGGCGGTAACGCGCCATGACGATGTGAGCCTGTGGGAGTTCCAGCACCACGCTCAGTTCGAAGTCATGGCGTGCGCTGCGGTTGTTCAGGTTATACGAGCCGACAAAAACATCCCGGTCATCTACAATGGTCATTTTGGTGTGGATCATGCGGCGGTTGCAGGCGTAGATGCTCACCCCTGCCTGCTGTAAGCTGTGAATGTACGTGCGGAATATCTGCACGGTGACGGGTTCGTCATTGTGCTTGTCCGGGTAGATGATGTCGACATCCACACCGCGCTGTGCGGCCCGCGCCAGTGTGGTAAGAAACGCCTCACTGGTGATGTAGGGGCACATCACGTGGATTGACGTTGTAGCCTGTTCCATTGAGCGCAGCAGTCTGTCGCGGTTATCCGGTTGGGCTGGCGTCTGGAACAGGGGCGCTACCGGAATGGTACCGAGAGAGTTTGATTGCGCGATGGTACGTGGCTCACCGCCGAGGAACCACCAGTGCCGCTCAAAATCCAGCGTCAGCGCCTCCACCACACTGCCGCCCTCCAGACAAACCATCACATCCAGCCACTTATCCCATGGTTCCTGCTCATCGGACTGGCTCTGCACCTGCATATCTGCGTCATTATCCACTGGATGGTGATAGAGGTACTGCTTGCCGATGTTACCCGTCCCTACAAACGCGGTTACGCCGTCAATGATGAGGAGCTTGCGGTGATCGTAGTGGTTCAGCGGCATGTGCATGTTGCGCAGCATGTCTCGCCGCCACTGTGTCCAGCCGTGTGGGTCATGCTGTGGTGCCGGTGGGAAGCGCCACCTGAACTGGCTATCCAGAAAAATTACACCTGCCTTGTGGAACAACTGCCAGCGTTCGGCTTCGTTGCGCAGGTAAGCATCACGGGTGGCCGGGGGATATGGCCCGATGATGGAGCCGTATACGCTCTGATGTCGATTGAATGACAGGCGCACACTCACACCGCGCTGTGCAGCAGCAGCCAGCGCACGCGCTATTTCCATACCAATTTCGTCCGGGTGGAAGACTATCACATGCCAGTCAATGGACGTGTGCGCGTTGTTGATCGCATCCAGAACAGCAGCCAGAATCTCGTTGCCGTCTGCCAGCAGCCGCGCCCCCTGTGCGTGATGCGTCATGATACCGCTTCAACACTGATGGCAGGCTGTTGTGTTTGTTTGTGGGCACGCAGGTGTGCAATCAGCCCGATAGCCACAATATAGGCCACCGCTGCGATGACATAGGTGTAGCGATAGTTGCCGCCGGTGT
>JBCCQC010000345.1:0-5522 GCA_039024535.1 Chloroflexota bacterium | reverse complement strand
CCTTCGCTAACCCACTTCTTGCGTGTATATGACACGGTTGACGCCGTTACATTTAACAACTCAGTGATCTCACGATCCGATTTTCCCTGATCGATCCACAACAGCATTTGTGCGCGTCGGATCACGCGGGCTGAACGATGACCCGTTTTTACGATGCGCTCTAACTCGTTCCGCTCTTCATCCGTCAGGTTCACCACATACGTTTGCTTGCGTCCCATGAGCGCTGTATCCTCGTTTTTGGATACATTCTACACTTCTTCGAAAACTAAATTGGTCATGCAGTAGGTAAAGCGTTGGTAGCAAGTAAAACGAGATTGTATTTCTGTTACGTCAATAAAAAACGCGCTAAAACGGTTTGCGGTTGATTGCAATCCACCCTTCACAACATTACAATATATTTCATATTAACGTTACGCATCATAACAAAATTGTACGGGTTAGCAGGTACGGGAGCATAACAATGGCAGAGCAGAATATTGAGGCACGTTACGCCACAGGGGAGTTACCGAGGCTCATCAACATCCTCTACATCGAGGACAACCGCATGAACGCAGACCTGATGGTTCGGCGGCTGCGCCGGAAGAATATGGTCGTGCTGACTTCTGAAACCGGTCGAGAAGGGATTGAATCGGCCATGCGTCATCAGCCCGATCTCATTCTGCTGGACTTCAACCTGCCGGACATCAACGGCCTTGAGGTGATGAAGCGCCTGCGGAAGTTCGAAGACACAGCGAATATCCCCATTGTAATGGTGACTTCCACGACCGACACTGCCATCCGCCACCAGGCCTATGACCTGGGCTGCCGGGGCTACCTGCTGAAGCCGATCATCACAGTGGAACTGATTATGATGATTGAGCGCGTGATGAGCAAATCTGGCGCAGCCGTATAGCCAGAGGGTTAGAAACTGCTCTGTTTGCTGTGCCACGAACGCCTGTGATTGCTATACGATAACAGTCGCAATAACTTGATGCCAGACCATCAGCGTATGGTATGAATCTAATCCTGTAGTTACCGGGGCATGAGCACTCGCCGCCAGTGACCGTTAAAATCCGGGTGGTAATGCACATTGTGCCCGCGTCCCGCCAGCGTCACGAGTTCGGCGTTTATCTGTGCGGCAAGGTGAGCCTGCGTGGTATCAAACGCCGGGTGCCAGCCCCCAGCAAAGACCATACGCGGGAAAACAGCCCCCGCCAGCACGTCCGGTGCAATGTCCACCTCAAATGGCAACGGCTCGGACACACCGGCTACAATATCGCGCTTATCGGCTTCCGTCAGGCGTTCTTCGATGACCGGGAGATTGATACCCAGCGCCCCATAAAACCGCGACAGAATCTCCGCCGGTTCGCTAAGCGTCCAGATGGGTGTCATGCGCGACATTAGAGTTTCTACTGCTGCCTGCCCCCGCGCCACACTGAACGCAGGCGGGTCGGACACAGTGAGCGAGAGAATCCGGTCAGGGGCTTTCGCCGCAGCCAGCAGCGCAATCACCCCACCGTAAGAAACACCCAGCAGGTGCGCCGGTTCCTCCCCGATCACATCCAGTAAATCCTGCGCTTCCTGCGCAAAGGTTTTTTGCCCGCTGCCCGGACTGAGACCATAGTTGCGGCGGTGGGGAATCAGCAGCCGGTACTGCTCTGCCAGTGGCATTTGCGGGCCAAAAAACAGTTCGGAACCACGCTTAAAGCTCCCATGTACCATCACAATGCGCTCACCGCTGCTTCCCCTGCGCAGCACGTGCAAATCTGTTGTGGACATAACCTTTCCCTGTCTCACTCGCTACCAGCTACAGCGTAACAATGTGCAACAAAAATTGGTACCCATGAGCTGAATCACCCTGTTTCATTTCGCCATTCTTGCTCATGGCGTACAATGTTAGAAGAATAAGTAGCAGTCCCTACCGGAGAAAACGTCAATGCCAGCGATTGACCATTGTCATGAACAGGTCAAGCACGCACTCCAGAAAGAAAACTGGAGCATCACCAGTGACCCGTACACGATTACGTTGCCAGACAGGTTTCTGTACATTGATCTGGAAGCACAACGCGGCAGCAACGGCCAGACAGAACAAATCATTCTGGTGGAGGTAAAGTGTTTTTCCAGTGTCAATCGCATAACACATGATTTATACGTTGCTATCGGCCAGTATGTCACATACAGGGTTGCTATCACGCAACTGGGCCTACCACACGATCTATATCTGGCTGTACCTGATGTCATTTACAAGACCGCATTCGATACCATCACAATGCAGGTCATCAGAGATAGCAACATCAAAGTTGTGCTGGTTGATATGAATGCAGAAAGGGTTATAAGGTGGATAAAGTAACGGAAACCATCATAGATATTGTACAGCGAGAAGTTGCTGCTTACGCCGCCGGGACATGGTATAAAGTGCGCCCGTTCTTTATTGCAGATGCTGAACAACACATTTACACAATAGCCGCTATACCAGACACAGATTATCCTCTGCCGGAAGTAAAGCCCGCGCTGGTGCTGCTGGCACGTGTGGTGAATAGCAGCGTTATCATTGAACATGACAGCACCGATAAACCACTTTATGAGGCTCTGATGCAGTCTGGCATACCACGGGAACAGATTGCGCTGGCCTATGCCGGAGAAACTATCCCGGACGAGGGCAGCTTATGACGAAAACACAGCTCGTTGCGCTCATCGTACCGCTGCTGTGGATGGCGCAGTTCACCGATGCCCGGCCTGTTACCATCAAAGCGCCGGACGGCCTCACCCTCCACGCAGACTACCACGCGCCCTCATCAGCGGGGGCACCGGCTGTGCTGCTATTGCACCAGCTTTACACAGATCGTACCTCATGGGATGACCTGATTCCTGAACTACAGGCGCAGGGTTATGCTGTGATGGCCCCGGATTTGCGCGGCTACGGGCAGTCACGCGGGGCAATCGGCTGGCGGGAGGCGCAGCGTGATACCCTGCTGTGGCTGGACTGGCTGCGGGCGCAGCCGGAGGTGAACGGCGGGCGCATTGCGATTGCAGGTAGCAGTATGGGCGCCAACCTCGCCGTCATTGGCTGCGCGGACGACACCCTGCGTGAGGGCGGCTGCATCACCGCCGTGGCAATTTCGCCGGGGCTGAATTACTTCGGCTACACGCCGCTGTCACCGTCGCTGGGGGCACTGGCAGGGCGTGAGGTGCTGTTCATCTCGTCGGAGCGCGACGGCTACCCGGCCCGCGCGGTACATGAACTGAGTGCGGCATTCCCCGGCGTAACACCGCTGTGGGTTGCCGGGAACGCACACGGGGTAGACCTGTTCGACAGCGACGAAACGCTCATCCCGGCGGTTATTCACTGGTTCAACCAGCATCTATAGCTTCGGGGGTGTGGCGGCGTAACCGCCGGCCTGCCAGATGCAAACCACCCATAGCCCCGGCAATCACCCCCACCAGCGTAATCCACGGGGCAGCCCGTAACTGGCGCGGCGCACCGGGCACAGCATAGTAGTCTTCAATAGCGCGGATACCGTCCTCGGCCACATCAGAGGGCGGCACCTCCAGCGGATTCCCCGTGGCGTCAAAATCTATAAAGTGGCTCATATCGCCAACGCTCAGTGGCAGCAAAGAAAGTTGATTATCGGTCAACCATACAGTTTGCAGGCGGTACAATCCCCCGAACTGTGACGGCAGGCTTTCCAGTTGATTACTGCTCAGGTCAAGGCGTTGCAGGCTGCGCAGTTCACCGAATGAGGCTGGCAACCGCTCAATCTGGTTTTCCTGCGCGAATAGAATTTCCAGCAACTTCAATTCTCCGATTTCCGGCGGCAGTGTGGTGAGGCTGTTGTTACCAATGCGCAACTGGCGCAACCACCTCAACTGACCGATCTCTGGCGGCAGTGCTTCCAGATTGTTGTTATCCAGCCACAGCGTTTCGAGGTGCGTCAGTTCCCACACTTCCGGCGGAATTTCCGTCAGGCCGAGGCAGCACAGATTAATGGATGTCTCCTGTTCTGGCACATGCTCTGCGATGCGGGCCTGTGCCTGTTCGTAGGGGGTGGGGTCGGTTTGCGCGTGCAACACACCGGTGAGCATTACCGGCACGGTCAACATCAGTAAAAACACCCGCATATGGGTTCTCCGACTGTTAGCATCGGCACCATTTTATGCCTTTTTTGCGTTTTGCGGGAACAAAACCTGAAACACAGTCGTCTACCCCACAACAAACCATAGAAAAATGGGAGATTGACCGTGAAGTTTTTGCGCCGCACCGCCTTTACACTCATCCTGTTCAGCCTGATGGCCGCCGCCGGGTATGCCTCGCTGAATGCGTTCCAGCAGACTACCCCGCCGCCAGTTCCGCCCCCTTCGATTACACCAGAACCCACCATAACGATTACCCCGCATTCGACTGTCACATCATCGCCGCCAATCACGCGCCCGCCGTTTGCATCTAACCCGGATGAAATGAGCGTGGACTACCACCGCGTTAACATAGACGTGGAAAATCAGATTACCGCGACCAACGTCGAGATGCAGTTTACCAACAACGGTAGGGCAATGGTCGAAGGCACGTTCCTGTTCCCCCTGCCGCCAGAAGCCGCCGTGGATAACCTGACCATGACGATTAACGGTGTGGAAATCGAAGCGAAGATCCTGCGAGCAGAGGAAGCCCGCGCCGTGTATAACGAGATCGTGCGCCAGTACCGTGACCCGGCCCTGCTGGAATACGTGGGCACCAACGCAATCCAGGCCAATGTGTTCCCCATCCCGCCGGGAGAAAGCCGCAAGATTGCGTTCAGCTATTCGCAGGTACTCGAAGCCGACAACGGCCTGCTCAAAGTCACCTACCCGATGGAAAACACCGCCACGAATAACCGCATGGTGAACGAAATGCGCGTGACCGTCAACGTGGACAGCAACGAACCCCTGCGCAACGTCTATTCGCCTACACACAACGTCGCGCTGACCGAGGACAATAACACGTTCAGTGCCGGGTTTGAGGCCCCCAACTACACCCCGGACGGCGATTTTGTGCTGTACTACGGCATCGAGAGCGACGACATCAGCGTGAACCTGCTCAGTTACCGCGAGAGCGCCGGGGATGACGGTTTCTTTATGATGCTGGTGCAGCCGCCCATCGCAAGCCCGGATGAAGTCGTCAACAAAGATGTGATTCTGGTTGTGGATCAATCCGGGAGCATGGACGGTGAGAAGTGGTCACAGGCACAGGACGCCGCCGATTTTGTGCTCAACCGGCTGAACCCCGGCGACCGCTTTAATGCTGTGGTATTCAGTACCGGGTGGCGTGTGTTCGGCAATGGGCTGGAACCAGCCTCCAACGCTGAGGAAGCCAGCCGGTGGATTTACAGCATGGGCAGCGGCGGCGGCACAGACATCAACGGCGCACTGCTAACGGCGCTGGATATGGCCGATGCTGAGCGCCCGACCACGATTCTGTTCCTGACGGACGGGCTTGCCAGTGAGGGCATTACCGACGCAGACGCGATCCTGCGCAATTTGCAGGGTGCTGCCGGGAACAATGTGCGTATCTT
>JBCCQC010000344.1:0-5525 GCA_039024535.1 Chloroflexota bacterium | reverse complement strand
CCGCCGTAGTTTACGAAAATCGCAGCATCCGCCCCGGCCAGCCGCATAAGCTGCCCGTATGTGACCGTATGTGACATGCCGTTTCGCTCCGATGCCACAAAACTACCGCTGAGTGCAGGGTGTGCCAGCACCGGCAGCGCGAGTTCGTCATCGTCGGCCAGCACACGCAGTGCATCAAACCCGGCTAGGCCCCAGCTTACCATCACGCCACCCGCGCCATTCGCTTTCGCAAATCGCGCTCTACCTCGTAGTTCGTCATAGGGTGCGGTGACGTTCGGTATATAGAGCGCATTGCGCCCGGTTTCCGCATTGGCACGCTGCACTGCGTCTGCGCAGGCACGCACACGCTCCTCGAACGGGCAGAATGGCTGGTTGGCGAGGCCGTGATCGTCCTTGATAATGTCGATACCGCCGAGCGCGAACTGATAGGCGATGTCTGCGAGTTGGGTGGCGCTCAAGCCTACCGGCTTCAGCGCTGTTGCCAGCAGCGGACGTGTGGGCGCATTCAATAGCTTGCGCAGGCCGCTGATGCCGTAGCGCGGCCCACGAAACTGCCCGGTAATGGACTCTGGCAAGTCCATGCGCACGACCTGAATGTCCGCTTGCATGCTCGTGTTGCCGAACACCATATTCATCAACTGCGGCAGGCCGGTTCCGGCAGTTTCTACCGCATAGCTGATCGTCACCAGCGCAGAACCATCCCCGGCTTCGATAGATTCAATCTGCCCGACGATATGCGTTTGCACATCGCCGGACGGTACCAGCGCCGCAGGGAGTTCGACAGTTTGCTCCAGAGCGATGCCCTGTGCGATGGCTTCCACGTCCGCGCTGTAGATGCAATATTGAACCCGGAAGCGCTCACCGGACAGACCCGGCAGTTGTGTATTCTGCGGAAACGGCATGTTATTTTGACTGTGCCGCAACGTGCCGGGCAACGCCGTGCATCAGGTCTTTCATCTGCGGGTAGGTGGCAACATACTGATCTACAAAGAATTTATATTCCTCGTGACGCTCTGCATTCGGTTCAATGGTCTCTGTAGTGCGTACCATAGCATCTACCCCGGCCTCAATGCTGTCATACACACCGGCACCCACTGCCGCGCAGATAGCAGAGCCAAGCAGCGCCGCGCTATCTCCGGCTTCCGTCAGCGTGATGGGCAGGTTGCTCACATCAGCGTGAATCTGCATCCAGAAGGGGCTTTTCGTCGGGCCACCCGTGGCAATCAGTTCGGTCGCTTCGAAGCCGTGTTCCTTCTGTGTGCGCAGAATATGCTCTGTGCCGTAGGCGATGCCCTCAATAATGGCGCGGTAGACGTGCGCCGGGGTGTGTGCCAGCGTAAAACCCCACATCATGCCGCGTGCGTCCGGGTCTACGAGTGGGGTGCGGTTGCCCTGCCAGTAATCCAGCACAATCAGGCCATCGGAGCCAGGCGGCAGTTTTTCGGCTTCTTCCGTGAGCAGTGCAAACGCCTCCACACCCATTTCGGCGGCACGCTGTTTGTGACCCCCGGCGAAGTTCTCTGTAAACCAGCGCACGACAGAGCCAGTGGAAATCTGCCCGCCTTCTACCAGATAGGTGCCGGGAACAATCGCATCGGTGTAAGCGCCAAAAATGCCCTTACCGTGGAATTGATGTGCGGAAATGCCCAGATGCAGGTGCGATGACCCGGTAATAAACGCAACCTTGCCCGGTTTCACCACACCAAGGCCCACCTGCGCAATCATCGCGTCAATGCCGCCCTGCCCGACCGGGATTCCCGCAGGCAAACCGAGTTCGTCGGCAATGTCGGCTTTGAGCGGCGCAATGACATCGCCCAGATCAAGGATGCGCTGCGGGAACATCTCCAGCACATCGCCGAGGCCAATGCCTTCGTAGAAGTCCTGCGGAAAACCACCGTCGTTACGGTCATAATACCAGCGGATGCTCACGTTCTGGATGCTGCCGACCCATTCGCCGGTGAGTTTTTGCATAAACCAGTCGGTATATTCACCCACGTATTTTGTCTTTGCCCAGTTATCCGGCTCGTTTTCCTTCAGCCACAGCGCCTTGCACGGCATCCACTCTGCACTGACGTTACCATAGCCGTTGTACTTAAGGGCATTAAAGCCGCTGGCCGCAATGCGCCGTGCCTGATCACTTGCACGCACGTCCATCCAGATGACGGCGGGGCGCACTGGCTCGAAGTTTTCATCCAGCAGCACTACCGTACACGAGGTAAAGTCCCCGCTGATGCCAATAATGGATTCTTTCGGCACATTCGCTTTTTCCAGTGTCCCGCGCACGGCCCCTACAATCGCCTGCCACCATTCTTCGGGGCGTTGCTCTGCCCAGCCGGGGTTAGGGTGGCGCAGCGGGTATTTTTCTGCGTGAGAGGCAACCATTTTCCCATCGAGGGTAAACAACGCAGCACGGGCGCTCTCTGTGCCGCCATCCAGACTGATAATGTATTGATCTGTCATAACAATCTCTTTCTACAGAAGCTCTATGTAGCCCACGACTATACCTGAACCATACCGGGAGACAAGATTTATGTATGCTCTGGCTCAAGTCAAACAAATAGCGAGGCCGGTTGAAAGCAATACTGCAATTCCCGCGCTCCGGTTGATACTGCTGGCCTGCACAGCAGGGCCAGAGACGCACCAGAATTTCTTTTGCAGAATAGCGTCCTGCCACACGCCCCACCGTTCTATAAGCAAAGATTAATGGCAGATCAATACAAGATTTGTTATCACTGATCCAGCAACTTAAGATAAGAAGAGGCAAAATTATGAAAAAAATACTCAATGACCCCGAAAATTACGTGCCAGAAATGCTGGAGGGCCTGCTGGCCGCCCACCCGGATCGTCTGAAAAAAGCTGGCGACGAACTTTACGGTATCGTCCGTGCCGATGCCCCAACAACCGGAAAAGTCGCTATCATCACGGGCGGCGGCAGCGGGCACCTGCCGGTATTCCTTGGCTATGTGGGCAAAGGTATGCTCGATGGCTGTGCTGTGGGTGATGTGTTCGCCTCCCCATCTGTAGACCAGGTCGCGGCGACGATCCGCGCCGTCAGTGGTGGCGCAGGTGTACTGCATCTTATCGGCAACTACGGCGGCGACGTGCTCAACTTTGCAGCGGCAGCCGATGACGTGGACATGGAAGACGACATTGAAGTGGCGACCGTGCTCGTGGCCGACGATGTAGCCAGTGCGCCATCGGATAAAGCCGATAAGCGCCGTGGTGTGGCCGGGATGATCTACGCGTTCAAGATTGCCGGGGCCGTGGCAGAAGAGATGAAGCCCCTCGCCGATGTAAAAGCCGCCGCAGAAAAAGCACTGGCGAATACGCGCAGCATGGGCGTGGCACTGGGGGCGTGCATTGTGCCGCAGGTAGGCGAGCCAACCTTCGAAATTGGCGATGACGAAATGGAAATTGGCATGGGCATCCACGGTGAACAGGGCCTGGAGCGTACAAAGCTCAAGACTGCTGATGAAATCATTGAAGCCCTGTTGAACCCGATTCTGGAAGATATTGACCTCGAAGGCGGCGAAATCACGCTGATGCTGAACAGCCTGGGCGCAACCCCGCTGGAAGAACTGTACATTATGTATCGCAAGCTGGTTGAACTGCTGGCCGCGAAGAACATCACTGTCCACCGTCCGTATATCGGGCGCTTTGCCACATCAATGGAAATGATGGGTGCTTCACTCACGATTATGAAGCTGGACGATGACCTCAAGCGTTTGCTGGACGCCCCGGCAAACTCGCCGTTTTTTGACCAGTCGCAGTATGCGTAAGGCAAACTGCGATGGCAACTACAATGAACACACAGCAAGTTGTAGAACTGATCACAGCCGTTGCCGAGCGCATGATTGCCGACAAGGACGAATTGCAAAAGCTGGATGCCGAACTCGGTGACGGAGACCTGGGCCGCACAGTATCACGCGGCTTTACCGCGATCAAAGAAGACATCGCTGCCACAGACGACCCCGGCGGCGATGTGGACAAATTCATATATAAGCAGGGCAAAACGTTCTCCAACGGTGCCCCGTCAAGTTTTGGTGCGCTGTTTGGCACCGTGCTGATGACGGGTGGGAAGTCCCTGCGCGGCAAAGAAGAAATTTCGCTCCTGGATATTGCTGATGCAACACAGGCCGCCCTAAATGCACTGATGGAGCGTGGTGGCGCGAAAATTGGTGATAAAACCATGCTGGACGCAATGCACCCGGCTATTGCTGCCATGCGCAAAGCCGTTGAGGATGATGCCAGCATGGGTGCGTTCTTCCGGGCGGCGGCAGATGCCGCGCAGCAGGGTGCAGAAGACACAAAAGACATGCAATCACAGATTGGCCGCGCAAGCTGGCAGCAGCAGCGCTCTGCCGGAAAGATGGATCCTGGTGCCCGCGCTATTGCCATGATGCTGGACGCCGCCGCCAATCACACACAGGAAGGCTAACACCATGCAATACAGAAGACTGGGCAACTCCGGCTTGATCGTCAGTGCGCTGTCGCTGGGCACGATGCAGTTTGGTACAGGCATGAACATGGGCAACATGGGCCAGGACGCCACCACCGAGATGATTAACTTTGCGCTGGAGCGCGGGATCAACTTTATCGACACAGCAGATGTGTACAGCCGTGGCGAGAGCGAAAAACTGGTCGGCACTGCCATCAAGGGCAAGCGAGAAGAACTCGTCATTGCAACGAAGTGCCGCCTGCCCATGAGCGACGACAACTTTAACCGCAGCGGTGCCACCCGCGCGAACATCATCCGTGGCGTGGAAAGCAGCCTCAAACGCCTGCAAACCGACTACATTGACCTGTATCAACTGCATGGTTGGGACAGCAACACACCCATCGAGGAAACTGTGCGTACCATGGATGACCTCGTGCGGCAGGGCAAAGTGCGCTACATTGGCTTTTGCAACTACCTGTCGTGGCAGGCTGCACTGGCCATCGAAACGCAAAAGCAGCTTAACCTCGAAAAGTTTGTAACAGCGCAGATGTATTACAGTCTGCTGGGGCGCGGCCTGGAACACGAATTCCAGTCTTTTGCCGAATACTACAACGTGGGTCTGCTGGTGTGGAGCACGCTGGCTGGCGGCTTCCTCGCGGGTAAGTATGACCGCAACGCGAAGCCCGAAGAAGGCACACGGTTTGCAGAAGCAGGGCAGTTTGTCATGTTCGAGCGTGAAAAAGCGCATGACATTGTAGACGTGGTAAAGAAAGTCGCACAGCGCCACGGCGTGAGCGCCGCGCAGGTATCTATCGCATGGACGCTGACGCAGCCAGCCGTGAGCAGTGTGATTATCGCGGCGCGTCAACTGCACCATCTTGAGGACAATATCGCGGCGGCAGACATTGAACTGACGGCTGAGGACATAGCAGAACTGGATGCCGCCACCCATCCCGGCACACCCTACCCGAAGTGGATGGTGAAGCAGCTTGACGAAGCCGAAGACCCACGCCCGCAAGTATTAAACCCCAGGCTGTACGAAGAAAACCCGCCGTGGCAAGACCTGCGTTTTATCGACCAATTCGGG
>JBCCQC010000343.1:0-5527 GCA_039024535.1 Chloroflexota bacterium | reverse complement strand
TTGCTGTCTGATGTGAGTGACCGCGATTTCACGATTAACGCAATGATGGTGGACATCAAAGGCGACCTCACACAGATTATCGACCCGCTGAATGGTGAACGTGATGTGGCACAGAAGACGATCCGGCGCTGCAACCCGCAGGCTGTGGCATCTGACCCGGTGCGTGGACTGCGTGCGGTGCGGCAGAGTAACCAGCTAACCTACCGCATCGAGCCGGAGACATTGAAAGACGTGCGAGCATCGGCGGCTCATCTGGGTGAAACCTCGCCGGAGCGTGTGCGCGATGAACTCTTCAAAATCCATGACCTGCGCCGTCCGGCGGCGGCCCTGCGCGTGATGCAGCGGATTGGCCTGCTGGATGCGGTGCTGCCGGTGACAGAAAATAGCGGGCAGGCGGGTGTGGAGCACATTTTTACGGTTCAGGACAAAATGGCTGGTTTGCTGGCGGGATTTTTCCCCGGCGAAATGGATAATCTGGCGTCCGATTTCGGGTACGGGCTGGCGCTGATGCAGGTGAACCGGGTGCGTATGCAGTTAGAGGACTACCTGCGCGGTACCGTGTGGGCGTCACAGCGCACGCACCGTTCGCTGCTGATGGTGATGCCGCTGTTCTACGATTTTTCGCTGGATGATGTGGCCGGTTATGCCGAACGTTTGCGCCTGAGCAGCGATGAGAAAAAGCGCCTTGTGGCGGTGATTGCGAACCGGCGTTTTGTGTTTGATATGCCGAATATGGAGCCGCTGACATTGCACCGTTTCTGGTTCGAGGTGGGAGAAGCGGGTGTGGATGTGTGCCTGTTCGCAATGGCAGATTACCTTGCGCAGCAGGGCGTGGAACTGCGGCAGAATGCGTGGCTGGGTATTATTGAACGGGTGCAGGCCCTGCTGGAAGCATACTACCTGCACCATGATGAGATTGTGTCGCCGCCGCCACTGCTGACGGGCAATGACCTGATGGATATGCTGGGCGTGCCACCGGGCAGGCACATCGGCCAGTTGATTACGCTGCTGCGAGAGGCGCAGGTGACTGGCGACGTGAAAACCGCTGATGATGCCCTGAACTATGCGCGTGCTGCCCTCGGTGATGATGCACGTGGCGACATTCGGCGTTAGCTGTACAGCGCGAGTTCTTCCAGACGTTTGCGGGCGTCGGCTTCTGGCACTTCGAAGTGCAGGCGCATGGTGGTGGGGGTACGTGCCCCGGCAGACATATCCTGTACCATTACCCGTGGCATGATAACCATGCGGGCAAATGCCCGGATGCCATCAACATCCTCCTGGAGGTGGCTGATGTTGTGGGTGTTTGCCCATTCGCTGAAGATAATGTGCCGTGCCAGCAGGCGGGCCATCGACATGCGCGGTGAGTACTGGTCATTGAGGCGGAGGAAGCTGCCAGAAAGCTGCGTCACGTCCACTTCGTCCCACATGTCGTTCACCGGTTTCTGGAGCATACTTTCAACTGGAACGGGTGGGGTGTTTACATCAAATATGGTCAGGATTTCGTTTACAACGGTTTCCAGTTCCTGATAGTCGTACATCGGGTTATTTCCTTTACGGGTGCGTTGTCAGTGTCTCAGTCTTGTGTGCTACCCGGTGTAGCATCTTCCGGGTCATACTCAGAGACGTAAAAGCACAGCATGGTGCTGCCATAGCGCCGTTCGTCGGCCAATTCCAGATGCTTCAACTTAACGTCTTCGTGTTCTCTGGGGTCAATTTGCACGATGACCTCAGTTCCGGCGGGTATCCAGATGGGTTTTTCTTCCAGCCGCAGCAGAACGTCTTTCCAGATGCCCTTATACTGCGGTGGTGCGACGTAAATAAAATCGTACACCTCATCCGGGGGGGCGGCAAGCAGGGCAAAAGCATCTTTGCGCATGATCTTCGCATTGGCGGCGAGGCCGGTGGTTTTGAGGTTGTCTTCAATGGTGGTAATGGCGAGCCGTTCCATATCGTTAAACAGCACAAATTCTGCCCCACGGCTCAGTGCTTCTATGCCGACGGCACCGGTACCGGCAAACAGATCGAGCCAGTAGGCGTCGTAGATGTCGCTGCCGATGATGTTGAACAGGGCTTCTTTGGCGCGGTCGGTAATGGGGCGGGTGGTGTTGCCGGGTACCAGCTTGAGCCGCTTCCCTTTCGCACTGCCAGAAATCACACGATGAGACACAGGTTTTTACTCCTTCAGGTTGCTTCTACAGCAGCACGGGCGGCCCGCACATTTGATAGGGGCGCGGTGATGGGTACCATGCCTTCTGCCGAGAGGATAACACGGCGGTTGTTGACCTGTTGCAGGCGGCTGCGTGCTGCGGAACGAATGGCTGCCGGGGTGCTGTTGCACAGGTCATCATGGGTCGTCAGGCCACCACAGGCGGCCCCCAGGATCTGGCTTTTGCCACGGGGTAAGGTCGGGCGTTCGTCGGTGGCCTGCCAGTTTACTGCCTGCACGCTGTAATTGCTTACCAGCGAGAACATAGGGGATTTGCCGCTGATGTGCAACACATTCAGCCACCAGTCAGCCGCCAGTTCCGACAGAATTTTACGGTCGTAGGGTAGCCCGAAGATGCTGTACTCGGCTTCTGCTATTTTCTCGTGGTCGGCGTGTTCAATCATATAGCAGATGCCGGCAATGGGCGTTTTCTTGAGGGCTTCTGTAAAGCGGAGGGTATTTTCCGTCAGCACACTCAGGCCGCTGCGCAGGCGATCCATCCGGGTACGCATGTGGCGCAGCAGGGCGCTTTCACCGGCCAGTCGGCTGGCCTGCGTCAGTGGGCTGTAAATCGTCATGATGATGGGGGTGTGTTCGTCCAGTTCGGCACGCAGGCTGCGCAGTACTTCGAGTTGTTTTCCGTGTTCGCCGTGTGCGGGGTCAAGGCCGCGTAGTTCTGTCCAATCCAGTGACCCCACAATGTAGGGGCGCGTTACGGTGCGGTCGCCATCGGGCCGGCCCTGCCATGCGGTTTGCAGGCCATAATCGTTAACGTTGTAGGTGCTGGCCGGGGTAACGTTTACAAAGTCCCAGTCAAACTGGTGCTGGTAGGCGGTAATGGACTGTGCGAAGTCGGCAATACGCTGGTCATCGCCGGGGAAGCGCCGCCATAGTGAAACCGGCACACGGTCAATGGCATGTCCGGCAATCGCATGATCCAGGCGTTCCTGGTGGTTCATTCGATTACCTCAATCGTGGCGGGCAGGTCATAGATCTGGCCTACCGGGAAGCCATCGCGCTCGAAGAAACGCGGACGGTCGGCGGGGTCACAGCTCAGGTCGTTCACGTCGCATAGTTCCAGCGTGACCTCGACCAGATATTCACCGGGTGGAATTTGCCGGGAAATTTCGATGTAGTGGAGGTCGCGCACGGTACGGTTCTGCGTCCAGCGCGTGGGAGGCAAACCGCCGGGGTAGCGTATCTCTGCTTTCCCCAGCGAAATGGTGCGGTCGATTCCGAACAGTGTGACCTGCACGCGATAGTTTTGTGTGATTTCCTGCAATGCTGACCAGTACAGTGCCAGTTGGAGTGTTTCGCCATGCTGGAAGCGTGTTGTGTTCAGGTCGTAGGCCAGCAGGTTAAGGCCTGCCGTGGTGCGCAGGTCAAGATTGGTGGCGCTGGCAAGCGGGTTTGGCTCTGCCGCCCGGATGGAAAGCGGAGCGTTGAAGCGTGCGGCAAAGTACACCACGCCAGCAGAGAGCAGCAACAGCAGCAGGATCAGGCGTGCTTCTGGCAGGGTAAGCAGTTTTACCTCATGGTACTGTGGCCGTGCATATCGGTAGCGCCGCTGCACAAACCACAACATGCCAGCAGCCGTCATCAGGCTTACCAGCCATGCCCCGCGCCGAAACAGCGTCGTACCCAGCCATACTACCAGCGTGCCGTTTGTTACCGCCGGTGATTGGACAGATAGCAGGCCAGCCTCTCCCGGTGTAACCGACATACGCCGCTGGTTCACCCGCGCCCGCCAGCCGGGGAAATATGTGACGGCGAGGGTCACTCGTTCGGTGCCGTCGCCGCTGATCTGGAAGCGGGCGGCATGGGCACTTTCTGTCAGTGGGCTGACGCGCAGCCGGTTAGACTGGCGAGTGGGGGCACTACGGTTCAGGTTTTCGTCTCCGTCGCGGTAGCTGCGGAGCAGTTCGTTCACCGGGCTGGTAGCGCGTGGCAGTGTGGTGGGGTAGGCACGGCCCGGTGGTACCACAGCAACTCCGTAGCCGCTGGCTTCGTGTTGTACCTGGCCGCCGGGGGTGGGTGACGGGATGGTGCTGATGGATTGTGGGGGCAGCCATGCTGCCCGTGATGCCCCCAGAATAACCATGAGGACAATTGCCAGCACCAGTCGTTGTGTCCGTTCGGAGAAACGGTCTCTAAAGGAGAGGGCCGCCCCCACCGATGCCGAAAAGCACAGTGTTGCCACACCGATCAGCCATGTTTCCAGCGGGAAAACCAGTACTACGACTGCCGTGATGGCTGTTCCGCACAGCAGCGTCAGCGCTTCCATTGTAAAGCGCCGCTGAACCAGCAATACACCCGGTATGCTCAGTGTAATCAGCATAAGACGTAGCCACCCGAACCCCAGATGTGGTGCGGGAACAATTGCGTTTGTGTCGATCTGACGGTACGGGGCCAGTAACCCGGCCAATGTGACAAAAACGGGCTGCCCGGTGAGTGTTTGTGGTTGCCAGTAGACCATGTAACGCTCTGCTATTGCCGGGAACCAGTAAAATGTCGTTAGCAGCAGCCCCGTGAGCAGTGCGATGATGACGATGCGGGGGCGGCACAGGCGCGGGTTTCGTTGTGTGAGGTGCCACATAACCAGCACAATCGATAAAACACCACCTGCGGCGGCTACACGCGGTGATGTCAGAATGAGTGTGGCAAACGTCAGCACCACAAATGGAAAGTCCTGTGGATAGTTGGCGTAAACCAGTCTGTCCACGCTCCACAGCAGCACGGGAAGAAGCCCCAACGCCAGCGAAATGTCAAGGTTGCCGAGGGCGTGTGGAGCCGTGATGCCAATGTAGGGGCTGGTGACATAGAGCATGGCGGCCAGCACTGCTGCCGCTGCCCCGCGATGCCGCACGACAATGCCATAGGTACCCACACCGGCCAGCATAAACCCGATGAGATAGACCGTCCGCACAGCAGCTACGGGGTTATTGTTGAACAGTGCTGTGATTATGCCGCCGAGGTATGTGGCCCCCGGTGGCTGGTAATGGTAGATGGGTGCGCCGTAGCCGCTTTCTGCATGGGCTGCCCAGCGGGGGTATAGTCGTCCCTCACTGAAGGCATCGGCATAGTCCTGCACCATAAAGACGTAGTTTTCTGTGGCGGTGAACTGTGGCAGCGTGGGCGACAGGATAAAGTACCATGCGACCAGCGCACTGAACCCGACCGTCAGCAGTGCGCCCCAGTCGTTGCCGCGCATGGCCCGCCGCATCCAGATGGGCAGGTCGTCTTCTGTGAGGGGCAGGTCTTTGAGTGTGGGGTTGGTCGTCGTCATGGTCACATTGTAGCCCATGTGGGCGTGTGTTGATA
>JBCCQC010000342.1:0-5531 GCA_039024535.1 Chloroflexota bacterium | reverse complement strand
GCAGCCGCGAACCTGATCTGCAAATCATCCTGAACACGAATATGGAACGCTTTACCCCGACCGGAATGCTCGGCCCAGCGGATATTGCCATCGAGATTGTGTCGCCGGAGAGTGTGGAGCGCGACTACCAGACCAAATACGCCGAATACGAAAAAGGTGGCGTGACAGAATACTGGCTGATTGACCCGCTCAAGCAGGAAGCCCATCTTTACCAACGCAATGAGGCCGGGAAGTATGTTGAGCAGGTACTCGCAGACGGCATCTACATCACACCGCTGCTGCCGAAGTTGCAATTCAAACCGGCGCTGCTGTGGCACAAGCCGCTGCCCACCATGCTGGATATTGTGCAGGCCGTCACCGACATGGTGAAGTAGCGTATAATGTTTTCTGATATGAGCGAGTGAGGACAGGCGCATGGAAAGGGATACGGTAAGCCGGGATGTGGTGGCAACAGATGTTACATGGGATGAGTATATGGTGCGTTATGCCCATGACTTTTACGAGTGGGTGGACGGGGATGTGGTCAACATGACGCCGGTACACGAACGACATGATGAAACCCAGCAATACATGACGGCGCTGTTGAAAGTCTATTTTGACCTCAACCCGATTGGCTTCATCCGGCAGGCTCCATTCGTGATGAAACTCCCCAGCGTAAACAGCAGCCGGGAGCCTGATATACAGGTAATTTTGAACAATAACCGCGAAGCCTATACCCCCACGGGGATGCTTGGCGCTGCCGACATCGCCATTGAAATCGTCTCAGCGGAGAGTGTGACGCGTGATTACCAGACCAAATACGCCGAATACGAAAAAGGGGGCGTGACAGAATACTGGCTGATTGACCCGCTCAAGCAGGAGGCGCACATCTACCGGCGTGATGAGGGTGGCAGATATGTTGAGCAGGCACCCGCAGACGGCATCTATATCACACCGCTGCTGCCGAAGTTGCAATTCAAACCGGCGTTACTGTGGCACAAGCCCCTGCCGACCATGCTGGACATTGTGCAGGCCGTTACCAACATGGTGAAGTAACGTATAATGTTTTCTGATATGAGCGAGTGAGGACAGGCGCATGGAAAGGGATACGGTAAGCCGGGATATGGTGGCAACAGATGTTACATGGGACGAATACATGGCGCAGTATGCTCACGACTTTTATGAGTGGGTGGATGGCGATGTGGTTAAAATGACGCCGGTACATATCAATCACAACAATATTCAACACTATCTGGCTGATTTGTTCAGAGCCTATTTCTCACTCAATCCGATTGGGATAGTCGTACAGGCTCCGTTTGTGATGAAGCTGACCACTGTTAACAGCAGCCGCGAACCTGATCTGCAAATCATCCTGAACACGAATATGGAACGCTTTACCCCGACGGGAATGCTCGGCCCAGCCGACATCGCCATTGAAATTGTGTCCCCAGAGAGTGTGGAACGTGACTACCAGACCAAACACGCCGAGTACGAAAAAGGCGGCGTCAAAGAATACTGGCTCATTGATCCGCTCAAGCAGGAGGCGCACATCTACCGGCGTGATGATAACGGCACCTATGTTGAGCAGTCACCTGCAGACGGCATCTACACCACACCGCTGCTGCCGAAGTTGCAATTCAAACCGGCGCTGCTGTGGCACAAGCCCCTGCCCACCATGCTGGATATTGTGCAGGCCGTCACCGACATGATGCAGTAGCAATAGATGAGAGTTAACCTGACTGGCTCTGTGTGGCGACCTCATCACTCTCACTCACATCATCCGGGCGTGCGTCGCGGGTGAACCAGCTACGCACGGTGCCGGGGATACCAATTACGCCACCGGGGAGGAACACAATTACGGCCCACAGCACCACGCCTACCATCAACCCGCGATACTGATCGGCTACACGCAGCACTTCTGGCAGGGCGCCCATAATCATGCCGCCGAGAATCGGCCCGAACCACAGCCCGGTTCCGCCCAGCACCGCATACGCCAGAATATCGACGGCCTGGTTAAACCCGTAAGCGTCCGGCGTGATGATGCGCGTGAGGTGGCCGGAGAACGCCCCGGCAGCCCCGGCCAGCATCGCACTGATGACAAACACGAGATTTTTCACAAACACCACATCAATGCCCATGTTAGACGCAGCCTGTTCGTCCTGGCGGATAGCAGCCATTGCGCGTCCGAGGCGGGAACGGTGCAGGCGCACCATAAAATAGCTGATGATGACGATGAACAGGATCAGCTCCCATGTCTCCGTCAGTTTGGGGATGTTTTTAATACCGCGTGCCCCTTCAATCAGGCGGAAGCGTGAGCGCTCGGTGTCTGTAAAGGTTTCGATGAAGAACTGGATGATGTTATCGAAGTTTTTAATCAGTTCGCGCACAATCTCGCCAAAGCCGATGGTTGCGATGGCGAGGTAAATATCTCGCAGGCGCAGCGCAGGTAGCCCGACAGGAATCGCAATCAATCCGGCGGCAAGCGCCCCCGTGACGACCCCGACCCACAGCGAAATTGTGATTTCATCCCCGGTGATGCCCATTGCCACCAGTGCGCCGGGGAGTGCCTGCGTGGTGAGTACGCCGATATACGCGCCGATGCCCATAAACCCGGCCTGCGCCAGCGAAAACATGCCCGTGTACAGCGTCAGGTAGATGCTCATGCCGAGGATGGCATTAACGAGCATGAACTGAAACACGGTCTCTGTGATGTTGAACTGCCCTAAAATATCCCAGAAAAATTCCATACGTGCCGCTTCTATTCAAATAATTCAGAAAGGTCAAATAAATCGTCTACGCGCACGGTCAAACCGGGGAACAGCGCCGATGTGAACGTCTGGCCGGCG
The DNA here is from genome assembly GCA_039024535.1 of Chloroflexota bacterium. GTDB lineage: Bacteria > Chloroflexota > Anaerolineae > Aggregatilineales > Phototrophicaceae > DAOTTY01. The sequence goes on along the minus strand of JBCCQC010000342.1, from coordinate 2,706 downwards.
GTGTAGATGGCGGCCTGCCCCGGCGATTTGCTGTCGTAGGTGTAAACTTCTTCGCTGGCGACGTAGAGCACCCACACCTGTTGTGATCCGTGTTCCAGATAGTCCCGCACACGCTGGCGCAGCGTTTCGGCAGTCTGGCCGGGTGACGTGACTTCTATAGCAAGATCCGGTGCGCCCACAAACGGCTTTGAGATGTCCATGTCTTTCGTAATGCGTCCGCTGCGTATGAAAGACACATCCGGCAGGCGGGTCTGCTCAACGGTGTCATCCTCTACAGCAATCACATACGTCAGGCCATCCATATGCACGCTACCGAGCTTATTGGCACGCACAAAATCCTTCAGAACAGAATGAACATTGACTGCAATGTGATTATGCTGCAATCCCGCCGCCATATTGAGTTGTACCCTCTCACCGTCGATGATCTCTACCCATTCATCGCCCATGCTGACGAGTTCATCGAGTGTGATGCCGGTGCGTGTTTGCTCGACCATGTGAAGCCTCTTGATAATGGTCACATAAAGGTAGCGCCTGTTACCCGAACGGGCAAGGGAGCGTGTTTTTTGCGCAATATTTACGCGACCTGTTTGCACACTGGCCCGTATACCATATGAACCCCGCATTACAGGGGGCAGGTGTGGCGAAAAGCTGCCCTATAATAGAACCACGAGTCGAAAACGTACCGGAGACCCGCCCTATGGCACAGAAACCCGATAACCGTACCCCGCTGGAGCGCCTGATGCGCATGGGCTGGGATGCGCTGGACGCTGCCCGCCGTAATGACCCGCTCACGCTGGAGCAGGTGACGGCCAACACCCGCAACGCGATTGAAAACGTGCGGCGCGGCATTCTGGACGAAAAATCACTGAAGGCGTTCCAGTTCACGCTGCCGCTGGATAACGCCGTAGGTGCGAATGTTGAGATCGAACTGTCTGTGGGTGAGAGCCGCATTTTTGCGCTGGAACACGCGAATAACGTGCTGATGGACGCCATGCTGCACTATCTGGGTTCTATCTCTTACGGTGTAAGCGGCGATGTTGAGCGTATGGCGTACCTGCGGCAGTCTACGCCGCTGACGATTGGCTGGGCGAACCCGGTTCACTGGGCGACGCGCCCCCACTGGGATGTGGGGCTGGCCCCGGCGCTGCCGCTGGATTTGCGCGTGCAGGGCGGCGTAGGCGATGTAGAACTGAACCTTACGGGATTGCATTTGCGCTCGCTGCGGCTGGAAGGCAATATTGGCCGTATGAACGTCACGCTGCCTTCTACTGGCCCGACCTTTACGACCGATATTCGGGGTGGGGCTGGCCCCATTGCGCTTAACGTGCCGGATAATGCCACCACGACTGTGAAAGTGGCCGGGGGCGTGGGCGGTTTTGCGCTGATGATAGCGCTGGGGGCTGCGGTGCAGATGAGCGTGACCGGGGGTGTGGGCAAAACGCTGCTTACACCGGGGTTTAACCGCACGGAGGTTGCCACGCCGGGGCTACCAAATACGGGCACATGGCAAACCCCGGATTTTGATATGCATACCCGGCAGGTACGTGTGCAGGTGGCAGATACTGTTGTGGGCAACCTGAGCGCCCGCGTTATGGCCCCGGCATAGCGCCTGTCTGTTACCCGGCGGCAATCGCCTCCTGAATGAGTGACTGCATCCGTTCGTAGTGGCTGCCCTTCCAGTAGACCTGGCGGCAGTCCTCGCACTGGAAAAATGCATCGTAATGGCTGGCGGTGCGGTCGCTCAGTTCTTCCAGAATGTCCGCTTTATCAACCGGATGCAGCAGGCCATTACAGCGTGTGCAGCGGGCATAGGGGCTGGCGTATTGTGCGAGGTCATATCGCTGGATGATCTCAATGAGGCGGCGATGCGGGTTGGTTTCTCGCACGAAGTAGCCGTATGTGACCAGGCTGCGCTTCAACAGGCCGTTATCCCGTGTGAGTAGAATCCGGTTTTCCTCGTAGGCAACCTCAGCCAGTTCATCATCAGGATAATCATTGCGATAGAGTGTATCGAACCCGGCCATGCGCAGGTATGCGGCCAGCCGCCCCAGGTGTGTATCCAGGATAAAACGGGGTTTGTCCGTCAGGGGTGGGCGCAGCGGCAACTGCGGGTATACGTCGCTGTCGTGCTCCAGTGGATACACCTGGATGTCGTCGCCGTCGGCCACGATGTAGTCAAAGTCAACCGAGGAGTTGTTCACTACAATCAATTCGATTTCCGGGTGCGGCACATTGAGTGACTCAATCATGTCTTTGATAGAGCCGCGCCAGTCAAAATCGCGGGTGATGGTCTTATGACGCTGCTTGCGGGGTAGAAAGTAGTTCAGGTCGCCGTAAAAACGAAAGGCTGCGCGGTTCATGGCATGGTCTGGGATGGTTGTTGTCACAGTGTTATTCATAGTATAGCGCAAAGATGAGAAGACAGGTAATAGCCTGATGAGAAACAGGCCGATCATAGAGTACCAACACAGTGACACGTGGCACTCATCATATGATAGAAGTCACTAATTGCCGCCACCATTTTCTGAGAGACTGTAGCCAATGAGAGAGAAACGTGATGTCAGTGCGTCCAACGGGCGCTTAGATGAGGACGCAAACATGAGGATTCCAATCGTGGAGAAGCAGTCTCCAGAGTATGTTCTTCAACAGATCCGTTATGTCACATCACTTTCGATGAATGCGGCAGAGGCCGAAACGCTGGAACAG
>JBCCQC010000341.1:0-5548 GCA_039024535.1 Chloroflexota bacterium | reverse complement strand
ATCCTGTTTTAATTCAATATCGGCAGCGGCGATAATCAGCGCCACCAGCCCGCCAACAATCATGGCTGCAATCACACCGAGCCAGATGCTATCTGTAACCAGCGCAATCACGAAGCCCGTCATGGCGGAGAGAATGATACTGCCGTTGAGTGACAGGTTCACCACACCGGCGCGTTCTGTAATGGTTTCACCAAGCGAGGCAATCACCAGCGGCGTTGCGTTACGGACGATACCGGCCAGCAGGTTGATTGTTGTCTCATTCATAGGATTTTGCCTCCGTGATGACCGGGTTGGGTTCCGAAGTGGTGGTCGGCTCTGCGGCAGGTTGATTGCTGCGGTTGAGCAGGCGTGCCCGTAAGCCACCGCTGAGGATCACCAGCAGTACCAGTGTTCCCTGGAGCGTTTTGGCAATCGAAGCGTCCAGTTGCTGTGTGATGCGCAGGCGTGTGCTGCCGAACAATAGCGCCCCGAACGCAAACGTCACAAGTGGCACCCACAACGCCTGATTGCCCACCAGCAGCGCCACCAGAATGCCAAGGAAGCCCACGCCACCACTCGCCAGCGGGCGCAACGTACCGTAGAAGAACAGCACGCGGTAGGCTCCAGCAAGGCCTGCCAAAGCGCCGCAGAATGCAAACGCAGATAGCGATGTTTTTTCTGTGGCGACGCCCAGCAGCAGCGCACTGCGCGGATTTTTTCCTGTGGCTTTCAGTTCAAGGCCCCAGCGTGTGCCACTCAGCATGACGACAACGGCTATAGCAATAACGATAACCAGCACAATCATGGCGATGCTCGTCTGAAAGCCGTCGCTGTAGAAGGGGATACGGGCTGCATCGTCGAATGGGCCAGTATCCAGAGCGTTACCCCCCGGCGGCGACCATAAATTGCCAACCAGAAAATTTGTGATTACGTTGGCAATGGCATTGAGAGCCACACCGCCGAAAATCTCATGCACGCCGAGGCGTGTTTTGAGCACCCCGGCCAGCAGCGCCCACAGTACCCCGCCCACCACAGATGCGGCAATCGCCAGCGGCACACGGATAACCTGCGGGGCCGGGACAAACAGGGCCACACCACTGGCAAACACAGCCCCGGCCATAATCTGCCCTTCCACGCCAATGTTCCACAACCCGGCGCGGAACGTCACAATCAGGCCAAGTGACGACAGCGTGAGCGGAATCCAGAAGTTGAACACGCCTGCTACGCGCTCCGAGCTGCCGAATGCCCCCTGCCACAACGTTTCTATCACTTCCAGCGGCTCACGGTCAATCAGAATGATCAACCCGGCACTCAGCGCCAGCGAAGCTATAATCGCCAGGGCTGCGAACCCCAGTTGCAGGGCAGTTTCACGCGGGTTCTGCATGGAGTGCTCCTTCCTCGGTCACGAATTCCTCGAAATGCCCGCCGATCATGCGGCCCAGTTCATCGACGCTGGTTTTGCGCACGTCCGGTACTTCTACCACCTGCCCCGCATAAAACACAAAGATGCGGTCGCTGTAGGCTACCAGTTCGTCCAGATCCGGGGAGCCAAATACAATGCCTGTGCCCACGTTGCGCCGTCGCAAAAGCTGTTCCCATATCCAGCGGGCACTATCCACGTCCAGGCCGCGTGTCGGGTTTTCCAGCACAAGCGCAACAGGTTGTTCTGGCAGCAGGGCCATCAGCACACGCTGCTGATTACCGCCAGAAAGCGCCTCTATCGGGTCGGTGGCTTTACCGCGAATGTCGTAGTGTTTGATCTGCTCTTTCATGGTCTGTCGTGCAGCAGGCCAATCAATGCGGCTACCGGTATGCTGCACCAGCGCCATGTGTTCTGTGAGCGTTAACCCGGCAATCAGGCCCTCTTCCACGCGCCCCGCTGCACAGAACGTCACCCCGGCGCGTGTAAACTGCGTGTAGGGCCGGTTCGTCAAGTCTACCCCGTTGATGAAGACGCCGCCCCGATGCGCATGTTCCAGCCCGGCCATTGCCCGCATTGCCATTTCCTGGCCGCTGCCATCTAACCCGGCAAACCCGATGACTTCACCGGCACGCAGCGAAAACGACAGGTTATCTACCTGCACGCGCTTGCTGTGGACACACAGTTTATCCAGCCGCATGACTTCCGGCGCGTGGCTCAGATCTACAACGGCGCGGCTCTGTGGCTTGATTTCCTCGCCGAACATCATTTTCACCAGTTCGGCTGGAGTTGCAGGCAGGTCACGTTCGCCGACAATGCGGCCACCGGCCAGCACTGCCACTTCATCACACAGCGCGATCACATCTTCCAGCTTATGCGAGACCAGCAGCACAATCATGCCATCGTTTTTCGCCAGATTCTTGAGCGCGTCGAACAGCGTTTCTTTTTGCTCTGCGGAAATGCCGGTGGTCGGTTCGTCCAGGATGAGGGCTTTTACACCGAGTGCCAGCAGACGGATAATTTCTAGCTGCTGCCGCTGCGCGATACTGAGAGAGGCTATCGGCGTGGAGGGGTGCAGGTCAAAGCCGAAGCGGTTCGTAATGTCTTTGAGACGCTTCTGGGCTTCTCTGCGGTTCGGCAAAAACCTCGGCGATGAGCCGTAAATAAAGTTCTCCAGTACCGTGAATGCCCCCACATCCAGTGGATCCTGCTGCAACATGCCGATGCCATGTGAAATGGCGGCGAGTGGGCCAGTGTAATCCACGCGCTGCTCGTCAATCAGGATGTCGCCTTCGTCTGCTGGCTGGAAGCCCGACAGAATTTTCATCAGCGTGGACTTCCCCGCGCCATTTTCTCCCAGAATGCCGATAATGCGACCTTCGTTAAACGTCAGGTTGATGTCGTTGTTGGCGTGGACGCTGCCAAACCGTTTGTGAATGCCCCTGAGTTCGATGTCCATATGCACTTTCCCGTAAACTAAAAGAGTGCGCCCGCCATGCAGACGAAACGCACTCTCATTTATACCGAATTTGCAGGGCAGGTGCATAAACCCGCCCTGATGCTGGTGGCTAGTTGGAGCTAGCGCCTTCCATGCCTTCCAGAAGCTGCTCAAGGTACCAGATGTCTGCTTCCGGCAGTTTTTCGCCTTCAGCAACCAGTTCGGTGCCGTCCTGGAGGTTGAGCGGGCCTTCCCACAGCGCGATGGTACCGACGTTATCCGGGTTGGTTGCGTAGTCGGTCAGGAACCCGATGAACTCGTCCAGGCTGGCGGAGGCTTCTTCGCTCAGTCCCTCACCCTTGACGAAGCCAATAGCGGTCTGCGTGTTGTCGGCAAGGTCTTCCCAGAATGGGTCTGCCCATACCCATTCCTGCTCGTAGGTGCCATCTGCCACGCGGCTTACGATGTCGGTGTAGTCCGGCCCCCAGTTGAAGTACGGTACGCCCAGGCAGGCTTCCGGTGCGGCTTCACAGGAGCCTTCGAAGTCATAGGGAAGCGCGTAGATGTCTTCACCGTTGGCACGGCGTTGACCGGCAACCACAATGGCTTCGGTCGTGTCGATGCCGCTGACAAGTACGTCAACGCCACTGTCAAAGAAGGTGTTGGATTCTTCGGTCGGGTCGAGCGTTACACCCGGAATGTTGAACCAGAAGCCGATCCATGTCACGCTGAACTGAAGGTCTGCCGGGTCTAGGCCACGGTAGGTTTCGTAGCAGTAGCGTGCGCCCAGGTACGTGGAAGCAGCCAGGCGGCGGGTTTCGTTGTTGATTAGCGGCCCGAGATAGCCAATCTGCCCGGTTTCGGTCATGAGTGCGGCGGCGCAGCCATCAATCAGCTTACCCCACACCATCTTACCCATCACGTTACCTACATTTTCCGGGGCGTCGCCGGTCAGCACGCCATCGCCAGAGACGTGGATAAACTGAATATCCGGGAATTCAGAAGCAACTTCGTGTGTTTCTGCTTTGAAGTCGTCGGACGTGGTGAAAATGACGCTGGCGCCAGCATCCACGAACTCGGAAACCACATCACGCAGGGAGGTTTCTGGAGCGTCTGCCGGGTTCAGGCTCTCGAATACAAGGAATTCAGCGCCGAGCTGCTCTGCCATATACTCGCCACCTTCGAAGTGGGCCTGGCTCCAGCCACGGTCGTTTTGCGGGCCAACCAGTACCATACCCACAACGATGTCATCCTGTGCCAGCGCCGGGATAGCGGACATTGCTGCCAGCACGACAACCAGCAAAAGCGTTAGAATAGATTTACGATTCAAGTTTGTTCTCTCCTTAAGAGAAATATTGACCAATTTTGCGTAGTCTATCGTAATGTGAAAAAAGTTCAATGAATTCGTCAGTTTTCTGTCATATTCACTGAAATCTATTGTCTAAATGTCACAATGAGAGTGCGTCATGCGGCAGAACGGCGTGAACCCCCTGTGTAGTATTCACAATTTGCGTGATGCGCAGGTCTACTGTCACGCTGGCAAGGGCAAGGGCATCTTTGCGCGTGATGTCATACGTTTGCATCATCAAATCCAGCATCGCATTGAGCGCGATCAGCATGGCCTCGTTTAAATCTTCATGGAAGCCGAATGTGACCAGTCCCTCGTCGGTGTGGGCGCGTGGCGTAGACAGTTCCATATCATGTACTGTAAATGTCAGGTCTACACGGTCTATCGGGCACTCGATGGCGTAAATGCTCACCTCACCGTCGCCCTGCGCGGCGTGCCCATCGCCTGTAGAAAATAACGCCCCATCCACAGGGATGGGCAGGAATAGTGTGCTGCCCGCAGTGAGCATTTTGCAGTCGATGTTGCCGCCATGTACATAGGGTGGGCGTGTGGTGTGTTGCCCCGGTGCATCCGGCGGCATACCGAGCACGCCCATAAACGGCGCAAGTTTTGCGGTGTAGTTTTTGCCGCCGATAGTCGTTGTAGCCGTTTTTGCGTCGTTATCCAGTGCCCATTCCAGACGGTGCAGTGGTTCGTCTGCGGTGCCCAGCTTCTGCCACAGGTCGCGGGGTTCGCCGCCGCTCAGGTTCCAGCCCTGTGGGGCCGTGATGATCTCGCCAATTGCGATTTCCAGTACCTGCCCCCGTTTTGCACCTGCGATTTCAATCGGGCCACAGAGTGCATGACCTTTCAGCGGGTCGGTTTCAACCTGTGGTGACTGTACCAGCGTGCCGGATTCAGTGTCATAGCTGTTCCATCTGGCATCCAGTGTGGTATAGCGAACTGTTTCGCCCGATTTTACGGTAAGAATGGGTTCGCGTTCGCGTGACCAGTAGCCGTGCAGTGATTTTTCTGTGGGAGTGATGGTGTGCATAGGGTGCCCCTGTTGATGTGGATAAACAGTAGCCCCATTTTATGCGTCGTTCGGGCGGTTGTCGAAAAGTGGTTCGGAGGGGCAGCAAGTTGTTGCTATACCTCGAAGCATTTCATCGGATGTTTTGCAGTGCATGTGTAATCGCAGCGTTGGCACGGCTCTATATTTTGCGGTGGTTAAAATTTCGGGTAGTACTTGACCAAAAAAGTTATCATGGATATAAGCGGGCTAATTTGGTTCGTGCCTGTGTTAAATCGAAGCACCATTCAACTTTAGCCTGTTGTAGATTTCGCCGTACGGTCCAATTGTGAACGACGTGGGTTAACCGCT
>JBCCQC010000340.1:0-5551 GCA_039024535.1 Chloroflexota bacterium | reverse complement strand
GTTTTGCTTCAGGGGAATTACATCATATTGCGCAGAACGGTGTGCAGGATGCCGCCGTTCTTGTAGTAGTCAATCTCGACCGCGCTATCCAGGCGTACCTTCGCCTCAAATTCTACCGTAGAGCCATCCACAGCTGTTGCCACCACCTTGAGCATCTGCCCCGGTTGGATGTCGTCGTTCAGGTCGTCAATGGAGAACGTTTCGTGCCCGGTAAGGCCCAGTTCTTCCCAGCCCTGCCCGGCAGCAAATTCCATCGGCAGCACACCCATCATCACGAGGTTGCTGCGGTGGATGCGCTCGAAGCTCTGGGCAATCACGGCCTTCACGCCCTGCAACTGCGTGCCCTTGGCGGCCCAGTCACGGCTGGAACCCATGCCATAGTCCGCGCCACCGAGTACGATCAGGTCACGGCCCTCGTCAATGTAGCGCATGGCTGCATCGTAAATGTCCATCTGGTCACCGGACGGCACATGCAGCGTGATGCCACCCTCACTGCCGGGGATCAACTGGTTGCGCAGGCGCACGTTAGCGAATGTACCGCGCATCATCACTTCATGGTTACCACGGCGGCTGCCATAGCTGTTGAAGTCCTTGCGCTCTACGCCCTTATCGGTCAGGTAGCGTCCGGCGGGGCTGTCCTTCTTGATGCTGCCTGCCGGGGAGATGTGGTCAGTGGTGATGCTGTCACCGGCCAGAACCAGCACATGCGCGTCCTTAACCGGCTGTACGGCGGGGACATCCTTTGTGAGTCCCTGCCAGAACGGCGGCTCCTGGATGTAGGTGCTGTCGGTATCCCACTGGAAAACCGGGCTATCTGCGCTCGGAATGCCGTTCCAGGTTTCGTTGCCGGTATACACCTCGCCGTAGCGTTCTTTATACATCTCCGGGGAGAGGCTGCCCTGGATGACTTCCTTGATTTCTTCCTGTGTGGGCCAGATGTCCTTCAGGAACACATCGTTGCCGTTTTCGTCATGGCCGATGGGTTGCCTGTCAAAGTTGATGTCCACGGTTCCGGCCAGCGCATAGGCCACCACCAGCGGCGGCGACGCGAGATAGTTTGTCTTCACATGGTTGCTGATGCGCCCGGCGAAGTTACGGTTGCCGCTGAGTACAGAGGATACCACCAGTTCACCTTCGTCAATCGCGCCCACGATTTCTTCTGGCAATGGGCCACTGTTGCCGATGCACGTCGTACAGCCATAGCCCACTGTGTGGAAACCGAGGGCTTCCAGCGGTTCAGTGAGTTCGGCCTTATCCAGATACTCCGTCACAACCTTGGAACCCGGCGCGAGGCTCGTCTTGACGTAGGGCTGGCGTGCGAGTCCCTTTTCAACGGCTTTCTTTGCCAGCAGGCCAGCCGCCACCATCACAGATGGGTTGCTGGTGTTGGTGCAGCTTGTGATAGCCGCAATTACCACAGAGCCGTGGCCGATTTCAGTTGCTTCTGCGTCTGCGAAGCGCACCGGTGCCGTGGTTGCAATCGCTTCCCCCTGTAGTTCAAAGCCGCCAGATGCGCTGCGCGGGGCGGTGAGCACCTCGTTAAAGCGATCCTGCATACCGGTCAGGTCGATGCGATCCTGCGGACGCAGCGGGCCAGCCATGCTCGGCACCACGTTGCCCAGGTCAAGTTCCAGTGTGTCCGTGAAGATCGGGTCTTCCATGTCGTCCGTGCGGAACATGCCCTGCTCTAAAGCATAGTTACGCACCATGTCGGCCAGTTCTGGCTCACGACCGGTACGGATCATGTAGCTGCACACTTCGTCATCAACCGGGAAGAAGCCCATTGTTGCGCCGTACTCCGGTGCCATGTTCGCAATCGTGGCCCGGTCGGGCAATGTCATGTTAGACAGACCCGCGCCATAGAACTCCACGAATTTGCCAACCACACCCTTTCGACGGAGCATCTCCGTCACGATCAGTACGAGGTCGGTGGCGGTCGCGCCTTCTGGCAGTTCGCCGGTCAGCTTGAAGCCGATGACTTCTGGCATCTGCATGTAAATCGGCTGGCCGAGCATTGCGGCCTCTGCTTCAATGCCGCCCACGCCCCAGCCCAGCACGCCCAGGCCGTTAATCATGGTGGTGTGGCTGTCTGTACCTACGAGACTATCTGGCAGGGCGATCTTTTCGCCTTCGGCGTCCGGGTCATCGTAAACCTGTACGACCTTTGCCAGATATTCCAGGTTCACCTGGTGAACGATGCCAGTAGCCGGGGGCACTACCTTGAAGTTATCGAACGCCTTCTGGCCCCAGTGCAGGAATTCGTAGCGTTCGCGGTTACGCTCAAACTCGAACTGCGAGTTGATGAGCAGCGCATCACTGCTGGCAAAGGCGTCTACCTGTACGGAATGGTCAATCACGAGGTCTACCGGGCATACCGGGTTGATCTTCTGCGGGTCGCCCCCGGCACGTTCCATTGCGCTGCGCAGTGCGGCCAGGTCTACCACAGAGGGCACGCCGGTAAAGTCCTGGAGGATTACACGGGCCGGCTTGAAGGGAATTGTGGTGTCTTCGTTGTCGGCGCTCCAGTTCGCCAGTGCTTTCACATCGTCTTCGGTAACGGCGTAGTTATCCAGGTTACGCAGGGCGTTTTCCAGCAGTACCTTGATGCTGAACGGCAGCCGGTCAATATGGCCGATTCCCGCTTCCTTAAGCGCGTTAAGGCGGTAGATGTTCACGTCGCCGTCGGGTGTGCTGAACTTACCCTTCGCGCCGAATGCGTCTACTCGTTGTGTCATGTGGTTTTTGTCTTTCCATTTACATAGATTACAGAAGTAAGTTGTGCAGTGTGAACTGCTACATGAGTGTGTGTTAAGTGGATGATGAACTTACATTCATAAGTATAACGGATGATGGGCGGGGTGTCAGCGGTTTGTGGAGCGGACATAAATAGCCATAATAGAGGAAATAGTGGCGGTTTATGCATACACAGGGGTACCCATGTCACAACAACAATCACAGGGCGAAAATCCGCTCCAATCTAGCGAACAGTCCTTCATGCCGGATAAAGACAATTACGTCAATCATCAGCTTCGCAAACTCCAGCAGCACCTGCGCGGCAACGTACCGTCAGAGATTGCACAGAAATCGCAGGGGGCGTTCGATGTTCACCCGGATTCTGCCCGGTACAGCTCACAGCGGGTCGATTCCCCGGTGCAGATGATGGTTTACCCGCAGGATCCGTTTGTGGGAGAGCCGGAAGTGCGCGAAATGGCCGCTGCTGAGGTCAACCCCGGCCTGCACAACAGCCGCCTGCGCATTAAAGACAGCGCCCACCCCCCGGCGCAGCCCGACGACGACAACAACTATCTGTACTGGGTGGGCACGCCAGAGTTCAACCAGGTGAATGCCTTTTACTATGGCACGCTCACCCTGCGCACGTTCGAGAAGTTCGCGCACCGGCGTATTCCGTGGGCATTCGGTGCGCCACGCCTCAACATAGACCCGCACTTCAGTGTAGGGATGAACGCCATGTACGATGAGCAGAATCATCTGGTGGCGTTTTACAGCTTCGAGTTCAACGGCCAGCAGTACAACACCGCCCAGAGTGCCGATGTTGCCGTCCATGAGACAGCACACGCCGTGCTGGACGGGATGCGTGACCTGTACAACGAGTCGTTCGGGATGGGGTCACTGGCCTTTCATGAGAGTTTTGGTGATATGGCGGCAGTGCTGATTGCCTTGCAGGACGACTCGCTCATTCAGCGGTTGCTGGAGTGGACGGGGGGCAATCTGCGTACCCGTAACTTTGTGGCAGAGGTGGCCGAACACCTTGTAGAAACCATCAGCAGTCTGGAACGCATGAACGAAATCAGCGGGCGCACGGTGTACCTGCGCAATGCGCTCAACAGGTTCACCTATGTTCCATTCGATGATCTCAAATACTTCCCGGATCAACCGGCATATGAACTGGGCCGGGAAAGCCACAATTACTCGCGGCTGTTTACTGGCGCATTTTATGATGTGCTGGTGCTGATCTATGAGCACCTGCGCGATGACGTAAAGCTGAACCCGCGCATCGCGTTGCACCGCGCCCGTGACCTGATGGGTCACCTGCTGGCCTATGCCGTGGAAGTGGGGCCGGTGGGCGAGTTGAAATTTGCAGACATGGCCCGTGCCTTCCTCACGGCAGATGTACTGCTGCACGGCGGCAAGCATAAACACATCCTCAAGCAAGCATTTGCACAGCGCCTCATCCTCTCTGAAGATGACGCCGAGGCACATGTTGAATCGCTGCGCAGTGTGCCGAAGATCATGCTGCCGGAGTATGTGGATTCATCGCTGGAAGCGGGGGTGTTTTTGCTGGAGCAGGTGATCCCCGCGCTGAACCTGCCCGATGAAGACTTCCGCCCGATGAGTGCGCACCGCAACGAGCGGGGTTTTTCGTTCCTCACGTACTTCACGGCACAGCGCATCGTGCTGGAGGGCGAGCACTACGGCCCCTTCGCCGGGGCCAGCGTGGATGCGTTCGGCGGGATTTCGCTGGCATTTAACCCGCAGCGTGAACTCGTCAGCGCACTATACCGCCCGGTTTCTGACGAGGATGTACGTCAGATTCAGATGATGACAGCCGACCTGATTGACCACGGCCTTGTGACTGACCAGACCATCAACGGACGCGGCAAAATTCTATCCGACGAAATCAGCACCGATGAACTCCCGGCAGTCCAGCCGCGCCTGATGTACCTTAACGACTACGGGATGCGCAGCACCGCTAACGACCTGAAAAAACTGGTGCGTGTGCCCATGATCTTTGATGCGTTCCCGGAGGTGCCGGAAGACTTTGTCGAGTATCTGCAACAATGGAAAAAACGTTAAGGGGTTGTCGTGTCTCCCCTCACTGCTAGAATGTGCTGCACAATTCTGACAGAAAAATCACAGGCAAATAGCATATGCAGAATAAAGACGCCGAAATTCAGTTTTTTAACGACTTTGCGATAGACGAAGGCGATTACAACGTCTTCACAGAAGAAACACGCGGCAAGATCATCCAGACGTGCGTGGAGGCCGGTGGGTTTAAAGCGGGGGATTATGTGGCTGACCTCGGCTCCGGTTCTGGCGCGTTTACCGTGCTGCTGCAACGCGAACATGGTATTCGTGCAGTGGGCCTGGACATCAGCGACCGTCTTATCCGCTATGCACAGCGCGAGTACCCGGATGTTGAGTTTATGGTGGGGGATGTGGAGCAGTTGCCTTTTGATGACAATAGCGTGGACGGGGCACTGCTGAGTGGCATTATCCATCACTTCCCGGATCCAACGAAATTTGCAGAGGAAGTATACCGCGTGCTCAAGCCCGGTACGGCCTTTGTTGCCTTCGACCCGAACCGCATGAACCCGTTCTTTTTCCTGTACCGGGATAAAAGCTCCCCGTTTTACAGTCAGGTCGGTGTGACGGAGAATGAACGCCCGATTGTTGCGAAGCACACGGCGCAGGTCTTCGAAAAGATTGGCTTTGATGTATCGACCAGCTATCTTGGCGGCCTCAACTACCGTTATGTGGCTTCCCCGTTGATGCGCACGCTGCTGCCAGTGTATAACACGCTGGATAACAT
>JBCCQC010000339.1:0-5553 GCA_039024535.1 Chloroflexota bacterium | reverse complement strand
TATTGCGCCTCGTTCAGCAGTACGATCTGCGGTGGCTGGGATTTGTGATAGATGACCAGTCGGTCAGTCATCAACTGCTCACCGGTCAGGCGCGGTGGCTCTACCTTCGGCATTTCCGTTACCGGGATAAAGCCAGAGAGCTGGGTGGCGGGGCCATCGGCCACGGGGTCGAACCCGGCATCGGTACTGTAATCGTCGTCATAGGGCTGCGCAACGCCGACTGCCCCACTGCCCGCGCTCATGCGGGGCAGAAGCTGCATCCAGTAGTTGCCCATGCGGATGGTAGTGCCTTCGCGCAGGATGATAGGTTTATTGGCCGGGAGTTGATCGGTGCCGATGTAGGTGCCGTTGGTGCTGTCGCCATCGATGAGGTAGTAGAAGCCGTTGGGTTTACGTTCCAGCACAGCGTGATCCCGCGAAATCAGATCGCCTTCGAGGAAAATATCGTCTTTGGGTTCGCGCCCGATCTGGAATTGGCTCTGGCTTCCTGGCAGTTCCACGATGTAGCTGTGGTCATAGGAGTAGATGGCAAGGCAGTCGGTGTCGCGCTGGTAGGCGCTGCGCTCTACGGCGGGTACAGATAGCGGCAGGTTGGTGGCAATCTGCTGTGGCATCACGCTGGTTTCAATCTCTGTGATGAACTCTTCTTCCTGTGCAATTGCCGCCTGCCGATACTCGCGGTACTCGTCCGGGGAGCCAAAAACCTGGTTCCCCGGTACCGGCGTGGAGAAGCTATCCGCGTCCAGAATGCTGGTTTCACCCGTAGAATAGATTGCCCCTGAGGGAGGCGGCTGCTCATAGTCCGGGGGTGGGGTGGGCGCATCCCCGCCGATAGGCTCAGGCTGAGCATAGTCCGCGTCGTCGGGTGGTGGCTGGGCGTAGGCGTCGTAGGGATCATCTACCGATGGCTGCTGTGCATACCCGGCGTCATAGGGCTGTGCGTCGGGTGGTTGCTGCCCGTAATCTTCGGGTGGCGGGGTGGGCATATCCTCGCCGATAGGCTCGGGCTGCTCATAGTCCGCGTCGTCGGGTGGCGGCTGGGCGTAGGCGTCGTGCTGTGCGTACCCCGCGTCGTGTTGCGGTGGTTCAGTGTAATCTGACGGGGGCGGGGTGGGCATGTCCTCGCCGATAGGTTCGTCTTCGGGGTAGGGCTGTGCTGCTGGCACCTGCTGTACCTGTCCCGGTTGCATGGCTGCTGGCGGGGGCTGCTGCTGTGTGAAGTCCGGGGATGGGGTGGGCGCATCCTCCCCGATGGCCTCTGACTGAGCATATCCGGCGGCGTCGTGTTGCGGTGGTTCAGCGTAATCTGCCGGGGGTGGGGTGGGCATGTCCTCCCCGATGTGTTCATCATCGGGATAAGTGGGGGCAGGTGGCGGTGCCTGTTGCGCGTCGGGTGGCTGCTGCTGCCCGAAGTCCGCGGGTGGGGTGGGCGCATCTTCTCCGATCCGGTCATCAGCAGGGTAGGGCTGCCCGTTGCCGGGTGCTGTGGGGGCCTGTGGTCGTGCGGGAGGTACCACCGGGGGCTGCGCGGCGTACCGCTGGCCGTTGCCGCGTGATACACCCGGCTGCGAGTCATCATCGTATTGCATGGGGGGCGCTGCGGTGCGGCCATTGCGCTGCCCGGTATCGTCTGGCAGGTCGTCATTGTCCAGAATGCTGGATTCTTGTGTGCTGTAGCGGTCTGCCGGACGGGGTGCGGCTGGTGGTGGTGCTTCCTCCTGTGCGGGTGGCTCTGTGATGGGCGGCTGCTCGATATTTTGCTGGATGCTGGCGATAGCGTTTTCATCTGGCGCGTACTCGTCTGCGGGGGGCTGCTGTGGCGGCGCAAACTGCGGTGGTTGCGGCACGGGTGGCACAATGATCGGCTGCTGTGGTGCAGGCTGGCTTGAATCCTGCTCGTCTTCCGGTTGACGATCTTCGCTCTCGTCTGCATTGCGACCACCCCGCCTGCCGAATAACCCACCGAATAGCCCCCGGCGGCGTCCCTGGCGCTGGTTGTCGTCGGTGCCGTCAACGGCGTCGTAGTTGGTATCGACCTGTGGCTCATCCTCGGTACCCGGTAACTGGAGTGGCTGCGGATAAGCCGGAGGTTGCTGTTGAGCCGGGGGTTGTGGTTGTCCCTGCTGCGGATAGACAGGCGGTTGTTGAACGGGAGGTTGCTGTTGAGCCGGGGGTTGCGTTTGCCCCTGCTGCGGATAGACAGGCGGTTGTTGAGCCGGGGGTTGCGGTTGCCCCTGCTGTGGCTTGGCTGGTGGTTGTGATTGTCCCTGCTGCGGATAGACAGGCGGTTGTTGAATGGGTGGTTGCTGGCGCGGTTGAGCGGGTGGTTGCTGGCGGGGCTGGGCCGGTGGTGGTTGTTGACGCGGTTGTTCTGGTTGTGGACGTTCACGGTTACGGCGGACGGGCGGTGCTATCACGGATGACCCGGACTGCTGCGGACGGTTTTCTACGATGTCCGGCAGTTTGGATTGTGCGGGTGGCCCCATCTTGATGAAGGCGCTCAGGTCGCGGACGATTTCCTCAGCGGTCTGGTAGCGTCGCTCGATGTCCTTTTCGAGGCACTTCATGATGATGTCTTCGAGTGGCTTCGGGAAATCCCGGTAGAACTCGGATGGCTTCGGTACCGGCTCGCGGCCATGCATACGGGCCGCTTCTGCAATGGATTTCGGGTTGTATGGCAGTCGGCCCACGCTCAGCTCGTACAGAATGATGCCGAGTGCGTAAATATCCGTGCGGCGGTCAACGGGTTCGGCGTTTACCTGTTCCGGTGACATGTAGGGATAGGTGCCGATGGGCTGCGCGGCGGTGGCCTGTTCATCCCCGGCGGTGGTGAGCCGCGCCAGGCCGAAGTCCGTGATGATGGGCCGGTAGTTAAGGCCGGGGCCTTTATCTGTGCGCGGCTTCAGCATAATGTTGTCGGGCTTCAGGTCACGGTGAACCATGCCCCGGTCGTGGGCGTAGTGAATGGCGGAGGATAGCTGCCGCACGATCTCGGCGGCTTCGGCATAGTCAATGAACTGGCCGATTTCTGCCAGGCGCTTGACGTAGCGGCGCAGGTTGCCCCCCTCTATCAACTCCATGATGATATAGAGGTACTGCCCCGTGATATTGAACCCGTACACTTTGACGATAAACGGGTGATCCAGGCGGGCGGCGTTCTGCCCCTCGCGCACGAACATATCGCGGAAGGCGTTCTGCACGGCGAGGTGCTCGTGCATGATCTTCATGGCAACACGGCGCTTCAGCTTGAGGTCTAACACCTCATAGACGGCAGCCATGCCACCCTGCCCCAGCAGCCGATCAATCCGGTAATTTTCAATTGTCTTGCCGATTATGCTCTCTGGCATGACAACCGCCCCCTGTCAGGTTTCGGTAAGTTTCATTGATTCAAAATATAACACAGAATGGATAACGGAGGCGAATTTGGAGTCTACATTTATTGTTACAGCAACATCAACATGTATGGGGCG
This sequence comes from Chloroflexota bacterium, assembly GCA_039024535.1. Taxonomy (GTDB): domain Bacteria; phylum Chloroflexota; class Anaerolineae; order Aggregatilineales; family Phototrophicaceae; genus DAOTTY01. Next base: position 2,083 of record JBCCQC010000339.1, on the reverse strand, counting down.
CTGTAAACACTCTGCGAACGTGAGGCAGATGCCAACGCTGGTTTTACATTCGTGTGATGAACTCAGGGCCAGTGGAATGGAGAAACGCGAATGATAATGATTTTGATTGCGATGCTGCTGGTGCAGCTTGATGGCTCTGCGGCTTACCTTGCCTTCAGCGATGATGGCGATACGCTGATTGCCGTGGGCAACGATGTGACGCTGTGGGACACAGAAACGCAGGAGCCGCAGACGTTTTCGTATATGGATGCGGTGTTTTACACCCGGAAAGGCGACCTGCGCATAACGGGAGATACCGATGGTGTGATAACGGCATGGGATGACAGCGACGTACCGACAAACAGCGTAGAAACCGAACTGGCCGGGGATTTTGTGCCCACGTATGCAGCGGGTGATGGTGTGGTTGCCGCCGGGGGCTGTTTGCAGCCAGAGCCGGACGGATCCTGTGCGGTGGGGCTGGTGCAGGTTTACGATGTGGAGACGCTGGAACTGGCCTACGAACTGAGCGGCCCGCTGGAACTGATTACGGGCATTGCGATTGACGGTGACCGACTGGCAATTGTAACGCGGGATGGTGCCCTGTGGGTGTGGGATACGGCCACGCTGGAGGTTTTGAACCAGTCTGATGCAGGCCAGACGGAAATTACCGATGTGGCGTTCTACCAGCAGGAGGTGATAGCCAGCCTGTGTACTGCCGCCGACGAAAACGGCTGCGTGGAGAGCGAAATTACATTCCGGGGTATAGAAAACGGCGAGACCACGCGCACACTCACGGTGCCGGGGGCCGTGAACAGTTTTGACCGGGCGGGTGAGCAGCTTGCTGCCGCGTCTGATGATGGGATGCTGCGGGTGTTTGATGTGGCGGGTGGCAGTGTGCTGTACGAGACAGCATTTGCCGCAGATGTGGTACGGTTCGCGCCGGATGGTGTGCGGATTGCTGCCGCCAGTGATGAGGCGATAGTGATCTGGGAACCGGGGGCAGAATAGGGCGACCGGGGCCGCCCCTGCAATTACGTCACGATGAGGCGGTAGGACGCGAAGGCCGGTTTTTGCGCGGTGATGATGCGGTCGGCTACGTCACGGCCCAGATTGGTTTTACTCTCGCTGAGGGGTAGTGTAACGGTGAAGTGACACACATCGTCCTCGATGATGTCTGCGGAGACGCCGAAGAACAGTTCCAGCATCCGGGAGAGGCCCGCACGGGTACCGCGCCGCATATACAACCACCCCACCTGATCCATAATCCGGCGCTGCTGCTCAATCGGCAGGTCTTCCAGCAGGATGATGTCGAACCAGCCAGCCATCCAGCTCAGCCACTCCTGCGGGGCGATGTCCGTATCCAGATACAGATCGAAGTTATCCACAATCCATTGCAGCGGCGCAAACATAGACTCAAAGATGAGCAGGTAGCGCCCGAGGAAGTCGTGGTAGTGGTAGACTTCTGGCAGGTTCTTCAGCCATGTGCTGGCATCACGCGGCACACCCGGCGGGTACTCTGTAATGCGGTGCGGGACGGGTGGCAGTTGCTCTCCGGCTTCTTCGATGGAGCGGGGACGCGCGGGCAGTACCGGGCGTGGGGTGTAGACGAAGTTCTCCACACGCAGTAAAAACGGGCCTGCCCGGATGACATCGCCCACGTCGAGTTCGTGTTGCACGCGCGGCAGCAGGCGGGCTTCGTTGAGCCAGACACCGTTACTGCTGTTGAGGTCTTCGATGAAGTACTTGTCTTCTTCGCCGTTCCATGTGATGCGCATGTGCTGGCGGCTAATTTCCCGGTGGTTGAGGGCCAGATCGTTATCACCGGAGCGCCCGACCCTCAGCCCGTTGCGCCCGACGACTACCTCGTCGCGGGACGGGTTCGGGCCACTGATTTTGATGAGTAGGCGAATCTCTTCGGCCTGGACAACCATGTTCTTTTCCCTCTGTTGTGGTGGCAGATGTGCGCCACCCTGAAAATTGTTATTCCCTGTGTTGCAGGGTATGGCACGCCATGCCCTATCGGATGCATAATTGTATTCAGATTGTTTGTAAATTCACGGCAGGGGCGCAGTACGTTGCACCCCTGCCCGGTATGCAATTGCTA
>JBCCQC010000338.1:0-5553 GCA_039024535.1 Chloroflexota bacterium | reverse complement strand
TAAAACGACAGAGTTCTATTACTCTTGCCGCTGATTTCACCATATACGACGGGGTATCCGGCAGTGGGGATTTGTTTTACGTCTGCGCCAATGTCCTTCAGCATTTGCTCAACCATCGCGGCGGTTTCACTCATGCCCCGGTCTTGCGCGGCAACCGATGGCTGCATACACAGCTTGCGCAGCCACTCCAGATAGATGTCTTTGCGCTCCTCAATGATGTTGTAAACGTCCTGCATCAGTACACCACCTTCTCGCCGCCCTTATACACGGCATTTACGCAGCGAACATTGGAAATATTCTCCAGTGGGTTCTCATCCAGAATCACAAAGTCAGCATATTTGCCTGCTTCCAGCGTGCCGAGGTTGTCTTCCCAGCGCAGTACCTTCGCGTTGTGGCTTGTGCCGATTGTCAGTGCTTCCATTGGCGAGAAACCGTTCTTCACGAGCAGTTCAAGCTCTTTCGCCATGCTGAAGTCATGTGGGGCGAGCGCATTACCGCCTGCATCTGTACCGATGCCGATAAACACGCCTTTTTCCCGCGCAATATTGATGGACTCGTGGGTGCGTTCGTTCAGCATCTTGAAAATAGGCTTCAGGCGCTCCGCTTCTTTCTCTGCACTAGGCGGGATTTTATCGGGGTCGGGGTTGGCAACGCCGAGTGTAAGTACCATCTGCGTACCGTGCTCTGCCATCATGTCTGCGGTTTCATCGGTCAGGTAAGTGCAGTGCTCGATAGAATCCATGCCTGCCAGAACAGAGTTTTTAATGCCCCCCGTGCCGTGACAATGCGCGGCGGCAGTCCGCCCCATCGCATGAGCCGTATCCACTGCCGCTTTCATTTCCTCAACAGTAAGCTGGCTTGCATTTACGTCCTGGCCGGGGGTTGCTGCGCCGCCGGTTGCCATCATCTTGATGACATCTGCCCCGGCCCGCATTTGCTCACGCGCTGCTTTGCGCATTTCATCGGGGCCGTCTGCCTCGCGTGCAATAAAATAAGCGTGCCCACCCGTCATTGCCAGAATGCGCCCACTCACCCGCATACGCGGGCCGATAATTTGCCCCGTGTTTATCGCTTTGCGAATGGACATCTCCAGGTAATGGTGCCCGCCAATGTCACGGAGTGCGGTTACGCCGGAGAGCAGCGTGTTGCGCACTGTTTCCACTGCACCGAGCATTAATTCGTCGCGGTCACGTGCGATGCTGACCAGCACACTCTCGCGCCCGTTCCAGCAGATGTGAACATGCGCGTCAATAATGCCGGGGATGAGCGTTTTTCCGGCAGCGTCGATTGTCGACACTGCCTGCGCCTCATCAGGTAGGCCAGCGTCATCACCCGCATAGGCGATGCGCTCCCCTTTTATGTAAAGCACGCCGTTTTCAATTGCGGCAGCACCCGTGCCATCAATGAGCCGCGCACCCGTTACCACAAAATCCATGAGATTGCCTTACATCTTGAATAAGTCAGAGACGGAATCGACCTTGCCTGTCGCCAGTTTCGGCGGCACGTGATATGCCTTGCGTGAGTGCGTCAAGCCTGCACCAACCAGCATTTCTGCAAATCGCACAGATGTACGGGCCGGGTTTAAGAACGGAATACCCAGTTCTGCGCCTGCTGCCTCTGCCACTTCGAGGAAGCCCATGCTCATGCAACCTACCGCAAACGAATCACAGCGGTCTTGCTCCATAGCAATACGGGCCTGTTCGACTGTCGCATCAATCGTACGCTCGCGGTTTTTGTGCAGCTCTAAGACGGGCGTACTGATAACGCGCACACTGGCAATTTTGTCTCTAACCCCGGCGTTACGTGCCTTGCGGTAGGTATCCTCAATGACGCTTTCGGCAATGGTTATGATGCCGAAGCGATGCCCGAGCGACGACATGGTTAGCGCACATGCCTCTGCGGGGCCGATGACCGGAATTGAAACCAGTTCACGAAGTGCATCCAGGCCGGGGTCGCCATAGCAACCGAGAATAATGGCATCCCAGCCTTCTTGCTCCAGTTCAACTGCCTTACGGCACGCAGCGGGGATCGCCAGATATTCTTCGTAGGCGCTCTCAATTGATGCAGGGCCTTCCGACACATCGACAATGCCTGTCTCTACATTTGGACTGGCGTATTTTTGTAACAAATCGCCACGGCGCTGGAGTTCAACCTGCCCTTCGGGGGTACGTCCCATCGGGCCGGGTACGAGATAGACGATTTTCATGGTGCTTCCTCCATCATTGTAATAAAACTATTTCTCGGTGTGTGGTGTAGCGGTGGGCATGGCGCACCATGCCCCCGATGTGTTTAACTGTGTGCTTCTATCCTAGCGACGGCACGCTGCGCTGCACTCGCCGCAGACTCAAACGCCCATGCCACACGGTTCACGCCGCGCATGACGTGCGTTTTAATCACGTTTTTCATGTGCCCTTCCGCGTTCGGCAGGTCTTTTGCTGGCGCAATGTCCGGCAGCGGCGGGATTTTCACCGCGGGTTCTGTACGGAACATGCCCTCGCGCGTGTAGTTTATCTGCACAAGCAAGCGTCCCATTTCCAGAATTGCATCGTTGTATGCCTGCACCGCTCCGTCAGTAACGGACTTTGCTTTGAGTGAGTCGGACATGGCATACAGGTCACTCAGTGCTTCGTTCAACTCGCCCAGCGCATCATATGCGGGTTTGAAGTTCGCATCGTCGCCCGCTGCACTGCTGTAATCGTCAAGAGTTTCTTTGAACTCCCCTGCCAGTGCGCGGAAGTCAAATGGATGAATCGGGTTGTTCAACACACGCTGGATGGTGGCAGTGTATACGCGCAGATCGCGCATGAGGTTGTCTTTATCCGCAATTTCAATAGTGTCGTTTTCTGTGTGCCATGCGATGTTAGCGCCACAGCCCCCAACTGGATAGTAGTCCATTTCCTCTGCTTTGGACTTCGGCATGGTAGAAAGCAGCATGAAAAAGCTGGAAATGCCAATGTTGTTAAAGGAGTAGTCCCCGGCCTGGTGTGGGCGTTCGCCGTGGGAGTCTAATCCGGTAACATCTTTGATCGTTTCCTGGCAAAAAGCCTCGGTTTCCTTCATCCAGCTTATATCGCGGTATTCGGTTGCCCAGCGGCACCCCGGTGAGTCTATATCGACCTGTGCCACGCAATCACGCGCAAGATCCAGCCCGAAGTAGTCTGCAAACCATGTAGACCCGGCGTAACGTCCCGTCGAGTGACCGGGCCACCATGCAAAGCGCACGCTCCGCGCGAGCTGGCTCTGGTTGTTGTGGAAGATGCGTGCCAGTTCCAGCAGGGTGGCATCACCCACAGCGTTATCACCAATACCCACGTCCCATGAGTCATAGTGGCCGTGTACCAGTGCAAAACGCTCTGGCTCTTCGTTGCCTTTAACTTCAGCGACAATCACCGGGCAGGGGAACCATCCCAGTTTCATTTCTGTGTGCAGGGTAACTTCAAGGTCGCCACCTGCTTCTTCCAGTCGCTTCAGCAGCGCTTCACCTTCCGGTCGGCTGATAGAAATAACAGGGGTAGACGGCTGCCGCTGGTAGTTATCGAGGTCTGGCGCACCCCAGATGGTTGTGCAAATACCCCAGTGAATATCCACGCCGGGGTTAATGTAAATTTGCCCGATTGCGCCCATTTGCTCGAACAAACGCACGGGCGGTGGCCCACCGTAGCCATCAATAACGACAATTTTGCCGTCAACATTCGCATCTGATGCGGGTGTTACGTCGAAAAGGTCTACGCTGCGCGGTGAATACAGGCTCGGTATGGAAACAATTTTGCCGGTTAAACCCTCCGGTGCCGTGGTCGTGGAGAACGCAGGGCTTTTCGCGCGAATGGTATCGCCACCGACCACAAGCGAGGATTTTACGGGTATGCTCAAGAATAACTCTGGCTCGTAAACTTCGTGCGGCACACCAAGCGCTTCCAGTCGGTCTGTAATGTACTTTGCCGCCTCGCGCTCATCATCGCTGGCAGATTCACGAACGAGGGTAGTAAAGCGCTCAATGAGTGCCCACGGTTCTTCTGAGGAAAGCTCTTCTAATAGTGTTTCTTCCAGTGAAATTGCCGGGTTCTGCAAAGCGAAACGCTCCTTTTTGCAAGAAATATCTAGGTAGGTATAGCAGCACGGTACCCCAGTTTCTCAGAGATTTGTGCTGTAGCCTCTCGAATATATTGGATGTAGCGCTCAATTTCCTGTGGCGCAAATCGGTGCGACGGCCCCGCAACAGAAAGCGCGGCAACAACTGCACCATCGTGACCGAATATCGGGGCAGCGACAGAATGAGCACCTACGTCCAGTTCATCGACAACGACCACATAGCCATCTTTCCGTATAACATCCAGTTGGTGTCGTAGTTGGGCAATGTCGAGCGTATCATCATTTGCATGGAAGCTATCCAGCAGTTGCTCCCGGTTGTCTCGTGGCAGGTGGGCAAACAGTGCTTTCGGCACGCCACCGCTGTGCAATGGCGCACGCCTGCCGACTTCTGCATACAACCGGATTGACTGCGTTGATTCTCTGGCAGCGACACAGAGCGCGTCAGTTCCACTGCGCACACCCAGAAAGATAGTTTCGCCAGTCATGTCCATTAACCAGTCCATCGCTTCACTGCTTGCGTTTAACAGCCGGTTTTCCTGCTTGACTGCCTGCGCATAGGAAAGCATACGCACGGCAAGACTGTATTTGCCATCGGCGTCTTTCTGTACCAGTTGGTGCTTTTCCAGTGTGTATAACAGGCGAAAAACCTTGTTCTTCACCAGTCCGGATGAGTCTGTGATGTTCGCGAGTGTCTCACCATCTGGTGTTTGTTGAAGAATGTCCAGAATTTGTATAGCGTCTTCCAGCACGCCTACTGTGTAATCAGTCAAATAACAGTTCCGGGATTATTTTGGCCATAATGAGATTATACTGTGCATAATTTAACGGGAATTTTATAACTCTGCAACAAGTAATTTGTACAAGATTGTGTGGCAAATTTCTCTCAATCTGCCCAAACATAGCCATACCAGCACCTTCACACCATCAACATACAGGGATTTTGCGCGTCACCGATGATAGAATATCGGCAATACTGCATTTATTCTGGAAAAAGCGCATGAGAATTGTAGGCTTGATGTCCGGCACATCTGCTGATGCAATTGATGCTGTAGTGGTCGATATGGGCACTGCTGTGGACAGGGACTTCAAGATTCTGCACGGCACAACATTCCAATTTGACAGGCCCTTGCAACAGAGAATACACAACGTCGCAGATGTTTCAGAGAGCCGGATAGACGAAGTTTGCCGCCTGAACCGAGAACTGGGGATTTTGTTCGCGGAAGCGGTGATTGGTGTCATGCAGGAGGCCAGACTCTCTCTGGACACTGTGGATCTGATAGGTTGTTCCGGGCAAACCATCTGGCACGACGTTCACCCCACCGGCGAGGTTAATGCTACCCTGCAAATTGCAGCCTCCACAGAAATCACGCACAGAACGGGCATCACCACTATAGGCGACTTACGGACGGCAGATGTTGCTGCGGGCGGGCATGGCGCACCTTTAACCGCCTATGTTGATTGGCT